>JANXLS010000126.1 GCA_025355035.1 Planctomycetota bacterium
CCGGTCTCGTGCCTCCTTATCTCTACGCACAAAAAGCCGCCGCCGAATCCGCCAAGTCCGTTGAAGTCTTCGACGACTTGCTCAAAGGCGCGAAAAAAGAAAAAGTCGAGTACGCCAAGTTCGTCCAAAAGAAACGCCAGCTCGCCGCCCAAGCCGATTATTACGCGCGCCAGACTCGCATGGACCGCGTCTACGTCGAACTCTTCCGCGTCGTCCGAGCCGCCACACCCAGCCACGTGATGCTCACCTACGTCGGCCCGCCCGTCGGCGACGGTTCCGGCACCGGTTTGGGCCCGTGGAAAGCAATCGACCAGCCTATTCTCGATTTCGTGATCAAAGGCTCCTACGAAAAAGAAGCCTATCCCGAACAAGCCGCGCCGCCGAACATGACCATCAATGACGCCTGGAACGGCAAGCGTGACAAAGACGACAAGATCGTCTTCGAGGGCATGCGCGACAAACTACTGAAAGTTCCCGGCGTCAAAGAAGCCAACTTAGTGGCTCTGGCCGACACTGACCCCGCTGTCGGTGCCGCCCTCGAAAAAGCCGGACGAAAACCGTTTCAGGCCACAATCAAATTGCGCGATCCGGCAGCACCGCTAACAGCCCGTTGAAAAAGTCCGCGAGCACGAGCGACGTGATAGAATCAAAGTAAAATCCTCACTACCTGAACGCACGGGAAGGGAATCGTATCGGCATGTTTTTCGAAAAGAATCAAAAGCTCCTGATCGCCACCGGTGCCGTCGCCCTCCTCTGGGTAATCCTCTACTACGTCCTCGTCGCGCCCAACTGGGAAACCGCCGCGAAGAATGAAGAGTCCGCCCAGCAAAAAAGGCAGGCGTGGGAGACGTCGTACAAGGCCATCGAGGACAAAAAGGACGCCAAGAAAGAGGGTCGCAAAAACGACTTCAAAACCCGCTCCAAAGCTGAAGCCGAATTGAATCAGGCCAGCGAAATCATCGACGCCAAATTGAAGGAATCGCGCAAAATCGAATTTGGCACGAGCAGCACCCTGCGTGTGTTCAGCATCGCAGCCGTCGGGAAAGGCGGCGACACCAAAAATCTGCTCAATCAAAAATTGAAAGACACTAAGGACCGCGCCAACACCATTCTGAAATCGAAACTCGACATCGAAAAACTC
>JANXLS010000140.1 GCA_025355035.1 Planctomycetota bacterium
CCTCTTCGGGCTGACCACCGACGGGATCTCCAGGTTCGCCGTCGCCGCTGCCGACGCCGCCTTGGTTTTTTCCGAAGCGGAAATGCGGCAAGTCGATTTCAGGCAGCGGAATCGAAACGAGATCCTTGCCTTTTTTGCCAATAAGTTCGCCCTGGGTCATGTATTTGCGCAGATCTTTTTTGATCTTGCCGCGCACGATTTGCCGGAAGCGACCGTGATCGCGGTCAATCTTGTTGGTCGATTCGTAGATCGGTTCGAGAATGGACATTTGTACGCTCGTTTCTCGGTAATGTTCAACGCTCACATAACATCGTCGCAAAACCCAGACCGTAACTCCTTCATCTACTCTAATTCCGAAAATGGCGAACCGCTAGAAAAAATACAGTCATTCGCGACCCACCGACAATTCCGAACGGAATACGCACTTTCTTTTGATCCATCTGCAACTTCGTGTAATCTAGCAGGGTGCTGAAAAACTATCTTGGTCGAAATTCGGCGCTTTTTATCCGGCTCTTCGTTGCGAACTCCAAGCGTTATCTCCTATGATAGCGCTTGGAGTTTGCGCCTCGATCCGAACAAAAATCGCTCGAATTTCGCCTGAAGCCAGTTCTTCAGCACCCTGCTAGGCACGTCAGAATCGTATTTTTATGATCGTTCACTTGCTACGGGAGGACCACATGAACTTGCCATTGAGAGTGGGAACGCTGGCGTTGATGGTGTGTGCGGTTGGAGCGTTGCGCGCGGCTGAAGAACCGAAAATGCCGGATTGGGTGCCGGTTTTCGCCGACGTCAAGCCGCAACTCATCGAGGATAAGAAGAACGAAAAAGAAGTCAGCGTGACCTGGTACTTCGCCACCTCGAAAACGCCCGCTGAAGTCAAGGCGTTCTATAAGAAAGGCTTCGAAGCCAACGGATTCAAGGAGCCGAAGGAAGATTCGATCGACGACAAGGACGACGGCGTCGTTCAAGAGAACATCAAGGGCAATGACGGGAAGCGCTTTTGGTTCATCAGTGCGCGACTTGAGAAGAATGCGAAAGAAACGCAAGTCAGCCTCGTGTATCAAATCAAGAATTAGGAGTTTAGAGTATGGAGTGGACGAAGTGACTCGTAGGTTGGCCGGGAACACTCTCCTCTCTAAACTTCGCAACTGATTTCTAATCGCATTTGACTGAGTGCCGCACATGCCCGAAACAATTCTGATTTGCTTTCCCGTTCCGCCCGGGCGCGTTGAATCCGCCCGGACGGAATTTCCACAATTCGAATGGCGTGTTGGGCCCGCAACAGATTCCGCGGCGGTATCTTCGGCTGAGATTATTTTCGGAAAGCCTGATCCGGAGTTGTTGAAAAGCGCGCCGCGTTTGCGTTGGATGCAGAATCCATCCGCTGGCGTCGAAGCGTGGGCTTCGTGCGCTGCATTCATGAACGGAAATTTTACGATCACCACAGCAGCCGGCATGCACGAAAGCTGCGCGCAACACGCGTTCGCGTTGCTGTTGTCGCTTTCGCGACGCATTCACTTTTATGAAAAAACGCTCGTCCCGGGCGGCTGGATTTCACCGCATTTCGCCGACAAGCCATGGGTCTTGAGCGGCCATACAATGGGCGTGTTGGGACTCGGCGCGCTCGGAAAACGCGTCTGCGAACTCGCACGCGCGTTCGGCATGAAAACGATCGGCGTCAACACCAGCGGAAAACCGGTGAGCGCAGCCGACGAGACGCACGCCATTGCGGATCTCGATACACTTCTGCCGCGATGCGACGTTTTGATGTTGATCCTTCCAGCGACGCGCGACACCGACGATCTGATTAACGCGCGGCGATTGGCGCTGCTGCCCAAGCATGCCGTGCTTATCAACATCGGACGCGGCAATTGCGTGGACGAAACCGCCTTGATCACCGCGCTGCAAACTGGACAACTGGCGGCAGCAGGATTGGATGTATTCAAGCAGGAACCGCTCTCGGCGAATTCGGAATTTTATCAGCTTCCAAACATTCTGATCTCGCCTCATTTGGGTGGCGACCAGCCGAATTACAACGAACTGGCTTTCGACATTTTCATTGACAACCTTCGCCGCTATGTTCGTGGCGAACGGCTCAAAAATTGCGTTGAAAAGTCGCGCGGGTATTGATTTAGAACCGCAAATTTTTAAAATAACAGCAACGGCAATTTTTGGTATTCTACGCGACCTTACCCTTTAATTTTTCGCGTTCATCCGCGTAAATTCGCGTAATTCGCGGTAAAAAAGGCCGTTCAAGCCCTCTGTTTAAGGAAGATTCGATGGCCCAAAAGCCCGGTGTTCCGATTCGATTGATCGCGCTCGATCTGGACGGCACGTTGCTGCGTTCGGACAATTCTATCGGTCCGCGTTCGATTGCCGCCGTGCGCGCGGCTCATGCGAATGGCATCGAAATTGTGCTTGCGTCGGGGCGGATGACGCCGGCGATGGAACCGACGGCAAAAGCGCTGGGACTCGATGTGTTTCTGGTCAGCTACAACGGCGCAGCTGTGTGTGGACGGATTGCGGATGGGCGGACGCGGCTCGTTCATCAGCCTTTGCCAAAACAGATCGCCGCGGAAATTTACGCATTTGCCAGTGAGCGCCGGCTTCAGGTCAATTATTATCTCGACGACATCATCGTCAGTGAAGACAGCCCGGAGCTGCGGCCCTGGATGGAAATCTATCGCGAACGGACTGGTTCGCCGTTTCAATTGGTGAAGTCACTCAACGATTATCTGCATCGCGATCCCACAAAATTGCTGCTGGTGATGGAACCGTCCAAACGGGAGGAAGTGGCGAGCTATTGGCGGGCGAAACTGGGTTCGCGCGCGGACGTGGTCAAAACCGAATCGGAGTACCTCGAATTTCTCGCGCCGGGAGCGGACAAAGGTTCGGCGATCGAATTCCTCGGACAGAAATTGGGGATTGAAACGGCGGCCATCATGGCGATGGGCAACGGCGAAAACGACATTCCGATGCTTCATCGCGCCGGGTGGTCCGTAGCGGTTTCAAACGCATGCGGACTCTGCCTTGCTGCAGCCAATAACGTCACTGAATGCGATCACCAAAACGACGCAGTGGCAGAAGCGCTCGAGCGTTGGGTGCTGTAATTGGGGTGCGGGCTTCCAGGCTGCATGGGTAAGAAGCAGGCGGGACGCCTGCACCACAATTTTGAGCAAAAGTGACGATCATTTTGTGGATTGCTATAAAGGATTCGCTTTTTCGCTTTACAATTGTGCTGGGGCGCATAGATAGATATAGGAATGTTTCAGTTTGTAATCAACGAGGCGTTTTTTTAACGGACAAAGAACCAAGGAGGTTCGCAATGGC
>JANXLS010000188.1 GCA_025355035.1 Planctomycetota bacterium
CAGTTTTGAGCCCCAATGTGGTATAGAGAGTCTAAATTCGTTTTGAATCGTTTTTCGTGCTGGAAATGAATAAAAAAAAGTTTTAAATGTCTAAGGAGTGTGATGCGCGCCGAGACGCGAGTGCAGCCCGATTCAGAAAATTATAGGAGAGGATCGATGAAGACGAAGCAGATTGGAATAGCAGGAGCGTTGGCGTTTGGAACGGTGGCCTTGATGGCCATTCCGACGTTCGCACAAAAGCCGTTCGTTGACAAAGCGCGCAAGATGTATGAACTCGACGCCAAAAACGGCACGTGTGCCCTCTGCCACGAAATCAAAGCCAAGGAAGAACCGGGCAAGAAAAATCTGAACGCTTACGGGAAAGATATTGCCGCCGATCCCGACATGAAACCGCTCTTGGGCAAAGATGAAAAGTACAAGTTCAGCGACGCCGAAATCAAGATCCTCGAAAAAGTGCTAATCAAAATCGAAGACCTTGATTCCGACAAAGACGGCGCAACGAACAAGGAAGAATTGATGCTCGGCTCCAGCCCCGGCGATCCGAAGAGTACGCCCGATAAAAAAGCGCTCGCCAAATACCGCAAGGAACATCCGAAGAAGTAAGCGGATCATGAATTTTGAATGTGAACGAAAAAGGCGCGAGTGATCGCGCCTTTGTGCTTTTACAAAACACTCGTGTATTCCTCACGTTCAACATCAAGCCGTCACCATGCGAAGAGTTGAGTGAGCATTACATTCCCTTAATTGATCAATGACCTTCCAATGCGTGCTGCCGGATAAACCCCGCAAGCACCTCTGAGGGCGAATTCTTTTGCTCATCCAACACCAGCGCGTTCCGGAAGCGCCCAAGTTTCAAGTAGGTCCCGTACGTTCCGGGGACCTCGATGCCCAGATCGCTGTACGTTTTCGAGCCGCTCGAAATATCTGCCCAATTTTTCACCCCGATCGCGTAGTCCTTTAATCGCTTTGCTTCCAGCGCTGCCTTTTCGGCATCGGAGAGAATGGGTGGAGCAATGGCCAGTTTCTTGAGCAATTCACGCTGTTGCGGTGAAACGATTTCAATGCGACCCACCATAACGCGCGTCGTTTCACACGAATGTCCGGAGATACTCAACGGCAGATATGTCTCCGTCCATTCCGTCGGCACGAGAAAGAACATTCGCGCACCAAAACTCTTGAAGTAAGACAGTTCCCACGTGTTCAACAGCGCTTCAGCTTCGTCGGCGAAAAGTCCGGCATCCTTCAGCGCTCCGCGCATTTCGTCGCGTAAGACCGCAACTGTTTTAGCGCTGTAATCTGTCTCGGCAAAAGCCGCCGGCGTCTCAGCGACTTTCGCGCTCTTCGCAGCCTCAATTGTTCGATACGCCGCCGTACCATTCGCGCGAATATCGACGTACCACAAGCGCGAAATGTTAATCGGTTTCTGACCGACGGTGGCATCAATTCTCAGCGAATTATCATTGCGGGAAACGCGCAGTGGGGCATCGATGTTTCCGATACCTCGATAAAAGATGTACTGCTCGCACTCACCCTTTTCGGTCTTGACCGGCAACGCATCCACTTTACGGGGAGCCAACCAAACGTGCGCATTTGTCTCCGGGACCTTGCCGGCCGCGTTGATTTCCAGATCTTTCCAGAACAAGCTCCCCAGCGTGTCCGGCTTCAACCGCGTTCCATCTGGATCCTTCAATCCCGGAGCCACAGCAATTGCGTCGGGATAGAATTGTGAGAGCCATCCACCTTTGAATTCGACTTTAACATCAACCTTGCCGTGAAAATCCTTGTCGCTGTGAAAGTACAACACCGGTGTTTCCAGGCGCATCGTTACGTTGCGCAGGCAACTGGGTGCCGCTTTGAATTGGGCCGGATCGATTTCACTCGGCGACAGCAGCAAACCGCTCGAAATGGAATGAACAAATTTCGGCACCGGTTCATCGTCCGTATTTATCCCGCCAATCGTCCGCCCGCGCTCATCCTGAAGGGACGTAAACGTCCCCCATTCGTGGACGACCAATTTGCCGTCGCTCGCCAAAACAACGCCACTCAACACAATGCATCCAATCCAAAACGGTATCCAGCGCATGATCGCAGCCCCCGATTGATGTTTCAAAACGCGTTCGCACATATGCTTGTTGTACAACACGTGAGCGTGACGAAGTGTAACGAGTATGTAACGAGCTGTAGAACTTAGGGCCTGTAAAATAATAAACTGAAGAATTGCTTGCGTATTTCGGCCTGGCTCTTCGTTGAACGCTCAGTCAGAGATACACTCGTATATCTTCCTTCGCGTCCGCCTCGACCCAGGCCGAAATACGCGGCGGACTTCTTCAGTTTATTATTTTACAGGCCCTTAG
>JANXLS010000195.1 GCA_025355035.1 Planctomycetota bacterium
CAGATACTTTCGTCGGGATACGGGCTGATCGGAAAGCAGTTGTAGTCGGTGTCGTACATCATGAAGGCCGAATACAACGCCTTCATGTTTTGGGCGCTCATCCGCATTCGCGCGCTAAGACGTGCGGTGGAGAAAACCGTATAAAGAGCGAGAATTCCGAGTACCGCGGCGATCAGGATTATTTTTCGCATGAGTGGGTTTCCGATGATCGTCGAACGGTATGCCATTTTCGAAACGTTCGCCACAAAAAATGCGGCCCTTGCGAGGCCGCATTTTTGGAACGAATGATTTGGAAAGGACGCTTACTCTTCCTTCACGCCAGCCTGCTTGAGCAAATCGGCCAGCGAGATTCCGCCGGTGCTTTGCTTGCGCATGACTTCGCGGACTTCGTCGCGGGAGGCGGCGGCTGCGTCGGGGCGATCGTTTCGCTTGTCCTTCCCCTTTTCAGGTCGCTTGCCTTTGACGAAGAACTTCGAGTAATCGGGCTTGCCGGGCTCAGGCTTCTTTGGGGCGAAACGGTCGCCACTGGGGGCTCCTCGATCTCCGCCACCTTGTGGCCGGGAACCACCGGGACCGCCGGAGGGGCGCCGATCACCACCGCCGCTGAAGCGGTCGCGGCGCGGGGCTTCCACGCGTGCGGGACGATCGCCAGTCGGGGCGCCCTGGCCCTGGATGGGCGCGGATGTCAGGCCTTGTGCTGTCGTGCCGTCGCCAGCCGGAGCCGCTGCCGGTGCGCCGGACTGCGGACGACCATCCGGGCGCGGCCCGCGCGGACGGTCGCTGCGTCGCGGCGGGCGGCTTTGTTGCGTGGACGCTCCGCCTTCGGCTGTCGTCGCCTGGCCTTGAGCGCCTTCGCGCGGGGCGGCGTTTTCACGCGGAGCACGGGCGGGGCGGGGCTGGCGGCGTTGGACTTCTTCGAGCGCCTTAATCGACAGGCTGATGCGTTTCTTTTCGGCATCGACGGTCAGCACCTTCACCTTTACGTGCTGGCCGACGGTCAAGACTTCGGATGGGTCGCGGATGAATTTGTGCGTGATCGCCGAAATGTGGACGAGGCCGTCTTGATGGACGCCGATATCGATGAACGCTCCGAATTGCGCGAGGTTCGTTACGATGCCGTTGAGCACAAAGCCTTCCTTTAAGTCGTGGATGTCTTGAACTTCTTCGTTGAATTGCGGCGCGACGAACGATCCGCGCGCGTCGCGGCCGGGCGCGGCCAATTCGGCGGCGATGGCTTTGACATCGGCGCCGGTCAAGGCTTCGCAACCGGCGACGCCGGTCGCGCTCAGTTTGCAGAGCGCTTCGATGTTGCCGACGAGATCCTTGACAGTGGACTTCGCGTGAGCGATGAGGGCTTCAACGGCACTGTAAAGTTCCGGATGAATCGCAGTCGTGTCGAGCACGTTTTCAGATTCGGAGACCCGGAGGAAACCGGCGGCGTGTTC
>JANXLS010000238.1 GCA_025355035.1 Planctomycetota bacterium
GCTGAAGAGTCCATCGTAGGAAGCCAGATACGATTCCAAATGCCCAGCCATTTTAAGCAAGTCTTTACCCGTCATCGCTTATCTCCAATCGGTTAGGATTGGTATCGGCTAAATGGGTGGAAATCTTTCGTTGTAGTGCTAGCAGGGTGCTGAAAAACTGACCAAGATAGTTTTTCAGCACCCTGCCAGACATCAGTCTCCAGTCTTCGTCCGTCCTGAACGCATGTATGACGTATTCTGGCGTCAAATAAATAATCTGTCGGCTGCTGCGCTTGGAACCACAATGAAGATTTCAATTCCTCCTTCAACGCCCCGTTCATTTTCCTTGCGCCCTTTTCCCCCACCGTTTAAACTTCCAATCAACCCGTTGCACTCGCTGTTCACGTCCGCCTCCGCTTCACTGGAGCCTTTCAACATGGTCAGAAAAGCGAATACCATCCGGCTGCTTAAATCGTCCGATGCGGTCGTTTCTTTCAAAGCCGGCGATTCGATTTTCAAAGAAGGCGAAGAAGGCCGCCACATGTTCATTATAAAAACTGGGCGCGTCGAATTGCGCACTGGACATCTGGTGATCGGCACGTTCGTGCCCGGCGACATCATCGGCGAAATGGCGCTCGTCGATCAGGAACACCGCAGCGCCGGCGCGACGGCGCTCTCCGATTGTGAGCTGGTCTCCATTGACAACCCGCGCTTTCAGGCGATGATTCTCGAAACGCCCGATTTCGCCATCGAAGTGATGCAGACCATGTCCGCGCGCCTGCGCAACATGAACCGTGAAACCAACGTCTTCCACAAAAAAGCCGAGACTGTCCACATTCAGGCCATGACCGACGCCCTAACCGGCGTGCTCAACCGCCGCGCTTGGGACGATCGAATGAAGAACGAAGAATTGCGCTGCCTGCGTCTCGGAAATCCAACCTGCGTCGTCTCGATCGACTTGGACGGCCTGAAGGTAATCAACGATTCGCAAGGCCACGCTAAGGGCGACGAATTGATCAAAAGCGCTGCGGACGCGCTGTTCGAAGCCTGCCGCGAAACCGACGTCGTAGCGCGTTTAGGCGGCGACGAATTCGGCATTCTGGCTTTGGATTGCAATCGAGAATCCGCAAATCAGCTTGTTCTGCGCATCGAAGAAACGTTTGCAAAACGCGGCATTCAAGCGTCCCTGGGTTTGGCCGAACGCGACCCGGAAAGCAATTTAAAAACCGCGTGGGAAGAGGCCGATCAAGCGATGTACGTCGCCAAACGCACCCGCAAAAGCGCGACGTAAATTGTGTTAGGATGTTGCGTGGCCCTGCTCTTCGAGCCGAGCCGAACCGGTCCACCCACAGAACGCCCTCTAACTCTTCGTCGCCGTTCCCGTCGCAATAAAGAACATCGCCAACGCAAACATCACTGCCGACAGCCCCAGAAAAATCTGCGCATACGGAGCCGCGGCCGGACGCGCCGGCGCTTGGGCCACGGGCGTAACGG
>JANXLS010000374.1 GCA_025355035.1 Planctomycetota bacterium
GAAATCGATCGCCGAGCCATCGTTCACCTCCTGAATTCCCCCTTCAGTAGGTTTCGGCATTCCAGCGACGAAAATAACTCAAATGTTACAGTCCCCCGCTCGTTCGACGTCGTTGGTTATCGATCTGTCATGGCGTTGACGCCACCTCGTTTATCGTCTATGACCCATTATCATGGATCTCTTCGAAGGACGCACTTCCGCTCGGAAAATGAACAGCGCGATCTACACGGGATGGATCCGCCACCGGCGATTTTCTCCGGTCGAAAACGCGTTTCGTTATGCGGTCTCGATGGCTTACATCGACCTGGACGAACTCGATATGGTCTTCAGCAAACGAGCATTTTGGTCTGCGCGCGAATTCAATCTGGCGTGGTTTCGGCGTGACGATTACATGATCGAATCCAGCCGCCCCGGTCAGTCGCTGGCCGATGCCGTTCGCGAACTCGTTCAACGCCGCGTGGATTCTCGCCCCACCGGCCCGATTCGAATTTTAACCAACGTTCGGCGATTTGGCTTTGCAATGAATCCTGTTAATTTTTATTATTGTTTTGAATCCGACGGAATCACTCTTCATTCGATCGTCGCCGAAATCAACAATACGCCGTGGAATGAGCAATTTGCCTACGTCCTTCCGTGCAACCCGCATTCATCTCAACAAACATCCGTCGGCGCGCCGATTGACCCGCCGCGGCAACCGTGGATCGAAACAATAGTGGCGCGAAACGAATCGATCTAC
Organism: Planctomycetota bacterium; assembly: GCA_025355035.1. GTDB lineage: Bacteria > Planctomycetota > SZUA-567 > H5-PLA8 > H5-PLA8 > JANXLS01. The sequence goes on from JANXLS010000374.1 coordinate 737, forward strand.
CGATTCCGTTTCCGGAAATCGTTTCACGTCTCGCCGTTCATGAACATGGATTTCGACTACAATTGGCGGTTCTGCAATCCCGACGAACGCCTTTCCGTTCACATGCGCAATGTGAAAGCAGGAGCCTTGCATTTCGATTCGACGCTGATTTTGAAACGGCGACCCATCGATTCGTCCGCGCTGGTGCTGGACTTGCTGCAATATCCGTGGATGACACTAAAAGTCTTTGCCGCAATTTACTTTCAAGCTGCCAAACTTTGGATAAAACGATGTCCGGTATCAACGCATCCGAAAAAGTTCGATTTGGAGAAACCCGCTCCATGAGTTCGCAGTTACCTGCGCCGTCCCAGCGCTTGCAGCCCGTCTCCGTTGAGTCCGATTCGAACGCGCGTCACGCTGTTGCATCGCCATCATGGTTCGAACGCGTCGCGCGTGGAGCTGTCCTGCGACGGCTGAGCGGCTTGAGAGCGGGTTGTATGGAAATCGTCGAAGGCAGCGATCGTCAGCTTTTCGGGACTCCCGATGCCAACTCGACACCAAACGTTCCGGCGATGACGGTTCATCGTCCGAGGCTCTTTTCGCGGACGATGCTCGACGGGACAATGGGTGCAGCCGAGAGCTACATGGACGGCGACTGGTCGAGCAACGATCTAACAGCTCTGATTCGTGTCTTCATCCAAAATTTGGATTCAGAAGCCAACACGAACACGGGCCTCGCGCGCTGGACTCAACCGCTGCATCGCCTCGCGCATTGGTTGCGCAGCAATTCGCTCAGCGGCAGCCGCAAGAACATCGCCGCGCACTACGATCTCAGCAATGATTTTTTCGCGCTTTTCCTCGATGAAACGATGATGTATTCGAGCGCTTTTTTCGAACGCGCCGATATGGAATTGGTCGAGGCATCAACCGCCAAGAATGAACGGCTGTGCAACATACTTCGACTGTCGCCTAGCGATCATCTGCTCGAAATCGGAACCGGTTGGGGCGGTTTCGCGATTCATGCGGCGAGCAGGCACGGCTGCCGCGTGACGACGACGACGATCTCCAGGGAGCAGTTCACACTCGCAAAAGATCGCATTGCGAAGGCGGGATTGGCCGGTCGCATTACGGTATTGCTCGAAGATTATAGGCTCCTAAAAGGGGCGTACGACAAATTGGTGTCGATCGAAATGATCGAAGCGGTCGGCCACGATTACCTCGATATGTTTTTCAAACGCTGCGGCGAACTGCTGAAGCCGACCGGCGCGTTGGCGTTGCAGGCGATCACAATTCAAGACAGGCTTTTCGAACAACACACGAAATCCGTCGATTTTATTAAGAAGCACATTTTCCCCGGCAGTTGCCTGCCGTCGATCGCCCGGATGTTGGAAGCAACGCGAAAACATACCGATTTCAATCTCGCGCACCTTGACGAAATCACGCCGCATTACGTCCGAACGCTATCGACGTGGCGCGAACGATTCATGGATAAAATCGATTTGATTCGCGGCATGGGTTTCGGCGAGCGTTTCATCCGCATGTGGGAATTTTATTTGTGTTACTGCGAAGCCGGTTTCGCCGAACGCCACATCGGTTCCGTGCAGATGCTGCTCGCAAAACCAAAGTGGACAATTCAAAACTAACTGCTGTTCTCTGCGCCTCTGCGAGAAAAAGAATTTAAAAGGAGAGAATAAATGTCCAAGCCCGTCTCGAACGAAACGTTGATTCAGCAATTGAAATGGCGTTACGCGACGAAGAAATTCGATGCAACAAAACGCATCTCCGACGCGGATTGGAAGACGCTCGAAGACGTGTTGGTGCTGACGCCGTCATCGTTCGGCTTGCAGCCGTGGAAATTCTTCGTGATCGACACCCCCACGCTCAAAGAAAAACTCGTTCCAGTTTCATGGGGCCAGGCTCAAGTCAAAGACGCATCGCACACGTTGGTCATGACGATCAAGAAAGACATCGGCACTGCACACATCGAACACTACGTTTCGAACACCGCGTTGACTCGAAATGTTCCAATTGAATCGCTCGAAAAATTCAAACAAGTCATGGTCGGTTTCGCGGGACGAGCTGGCTTTGATGTTAACGCGTGGGCAAAAGATCAAGTCTACATCGCGCTCGGAAATTTCATGACCGCTGCGGCAATGCTTAACATCGACACCTGTCCGATGGAAGGAATCGATCCGAAGAAATACGACGAAATTCTCGGCCTCGACAAACTCGGCTATGCAACGGTAGTCGCCTGCCCCGCCGGTTATCGATCGAGTGAAGACAAATACGCGGTCGCGCCGAAAGTTCGCTTCCCGCACAATGAAATCATTGGGCATTTATAGACTTCATACCCCGCACTGAAATTCCCAGAGGACGCGACGTTATCGCGCAACCGGCCGACGGGGCGCCGGCCCTCCATAAAATCCGACTTTGTTTTCAACCCGCTGGAGAGTATGTAAATAGTGACGTGGCAGTGTTCGCGACTCGAAAGGACTCTGTCTTTATGGTTCCTCTGCACCCGATCTCCGGCAATCAGACGTTGCGTACAACCATCTCCGGTGCTGAAAACAAGCCTTTTTACGCGCCGTCCGATATCGCCAATTTGAACGTTGGGCACGATCTAGGCGCCCCCGGACAATTTCCCTATACGCGCGGAATTCACGAGTCGATGTACCGCGGCAAGCTCTGGACAATGCGCCAATTTGCCGGCTTCGGGACAGCTGAAGAGACCAATCAACGCTTCAAGTATTTGCTCGCGCAGGGGCAGACTGGCCTGAGCGTGGCATTCGATTTTCCGACGTTGATGGGCTACGATTCCGATCATCCGCGCAGCAAAGGCGAGGTGGGGCGATGCGGCGTGGCGATCTCCAGCACCGACGACATGGAGACTCTCTTCGCCGGAATTCCGCTCGACCACGTTTCGACATCGATGACGATCAACGGCCCCGCCGCGATGCTTTTTGCGTTTTACATTGCGGCGGCTGAACGCCAGGGCGTTGCGCTCGAGCAGTTGCGCGGCACGATCCAGAATGATATTTTGAAAGAGTATCACGCGCAAAATTCATGGCTCGTTGGGCCGCGCCCGTCAATGCGCATCATCACCGACATTTTCAAATACGCCGCCCAATACACGCCGCAATGGAACACGATTTCGATCAGCGGTTATCACATTCGCGAAGCCGGTTCGACCGCCGGGCAGGAACTCGCGTTCACGCTCGCAGATGGATTGTGTTACGTCGATGAAGGCGTCAAAGCCGGATTGCAGATCGACGATTTCGCGCCGCGCCTCTCGTTCTTCTTCGATGTACACATCGAATTCTTCGAGGAGATCGCGAAGTTTCGCGCGGCCCGGCGAATTTGGGCGCGCGAAATGCAAAAGCGCGGAGCGAAGAATCCGCGTTCACTTTTGATGCGAACGCACGCACAAACGGCCGGCGTTTCGTTGACCGCGCAACAGCCCGAGAACAACATCGTCCGCACGGCGATCGAAGCGCTCGCCGCCGTGCTGGGCGGGGCGCAGAGTCTGCACACAAACAGCTTCGATGAAGCCCTCGCGCTGCCGACCGAGAAAGCAGTGCAGATCGCCCTGCGAACGCAGCAGATCGTCGCGTTCGAATCCGGCGTGGCGGCGGTCGCCGATCCGCTCGGCGGAAGTTACTACGTCGAAGCGTTGACCGATCGGCTGGAACGCGAGTGCTACGATTATTTCAAACGCATTGAAGACGCAGGCGGAATGTTCGCCGCGCTGGATGCCGGTTTCTTCCGTCGCGAAATCGCGCGATCGAGTTTCACATATCAGACCGAGATTATGAACAAACGACGCCTCGTTGTCGGCGTCAACGCGTACGAAACGGAAGGCGGCGTCGAACCGCCGATTCTGTACATTAATCCAAAATTGGAAGCGCAACAAACCGTGCGCCTCGCTCGAACGCGCGCTACACGCGACGCGCTGAAAGTCCAAGCCTCGCTCACGAATCTCGAAGCCATTTGCCGCGACGAAAACAGCCCCGGCAACATCATGGCGGCCCTCGTCGATTGCGCCCGGGTAAATGTGACACTGGGCGAAATGGCGGATGTCTGTCGGAAGGTCTACGGCGAATTCAATAAACTGGCGGCGGTATGACATGAGCGACGAGGATGCATTCGATTCCGATCACATGCAATGCCGCCATTGTGGAAAATGGATTTACGTCGATTCACCGCAATGTCCGTCGTGTAAAAACTACACGAGCGACCTCGGCGAATTTGATTCCGCGCCGCGCTCGGATCAGCGGCTTCCTCTTATCTGGGTCATTGCCGGATGGCTGGCGCTGATTGGCATGGTTGTGCCCATTGTCCTGGCTGTGTACTATCATTTCCGACGTTGAATGCGCGCCCTCTGGCGTTGAGCCCCAACATGTGGTAAACCTCCGTCATGGCGAATGAGACTCACAACCGGCGGCATCGAATCTTGATCGCAAAGCCGGGCCTCGATGGGCACGACCGCGGCGCGAAAGTTGTTGCGCGAGCGCTGGCAGAATCCGGTTACGAAATCGTCTACATCGGCTTGCATCAGGAGCCCGACGCCATCGTTCAGGCGGCCTTGCAGGAAGACGCGGAAGCCGTGGGACTTTCAATTCTCTCCGGCGCCCACATGACTCTTTTTCCGGCGGTACTCGACGGCTTGCGTAAAAATGGGATGAGCGATGTGCTGTTGTTTGGCGGCGGCATTGTTCCCCGGCGTGACATCGACGAATTGAAAGCGCTGGGCACCGGCGAAATTTTTACGCCCGGAACGGATACTCGAAAAATCGTCGCGTATCTCGATGCGTTCTTCGAGAAAAAGTTATCCGCACTGAAACAGAATTGAGCCGCACGGATTTCGATTCCACTCATCCATCATGCCGATCATCAAAGACGATGTCCAAATTCTGCGTGTGCGCGAGCAGAGCAACTCAAGTCAGATCGTCGTTGCGTTGGGGCGGCGGCTGGGGCAGTTTCACGTCATGGCGAAGGGCTCGCGGCGTTGGCCGAAGAAGGGCTTTGAAGGCGGCTTTGATCTGCTCGCGCGTGGTGAACTTCTGGCGTACCCGCGCCCCGACGAACAACTGTGGGTTTTCAAGGAATGGGACGAACGCGAGCGCCCGCCGATCGGCCAGTCTTATCGCATGTTGGCCGCCGGAAGTTACCTCGGCGAATTGGTCGAAGCGCTTACGCGACACACGGCGGGCTCGTCGCACGAGGACGGCGGTCCGGAAGATCACACGTCCAGCCAACTCTACGATCTGCTGGCGGCGACGGTTGATGCCCTCGCTGCGCAAGCGGCCCATTTCGGAATTTTGTTGCTGGGATTCACGTTGAAAGCATTGGAGATCGAAGGCGTATTAATACCCTTGAAAGACTGCCATCTTTGTGAACGGAATTTCTTCGAAGCAAAATCGAAACCCGGGAACGCGTGGCTTTCGGCGCGTGGTTTGGAATGCAAAGCCTGTATCGACATTCGCCGCAATGCCGCTAAAAAAACAGTCGGAGCGGACGCGGCTGAGCGCGGTATTTGGCTTAGCCCGGAAGCGCATCGGGCGCTGCTGCATATTCAACGCACGATCCGGCCATTGAAATTAAGCGACACCGCCGCCGATCAACTTGCGCGCGCGCTCGTGATCCTCGTCCACGGCGCGCTCGAACGCGACCTTCGAACATTGCCCTATGCGATGAAACTCGTGAAGGGCATGTCGAAATAAACGCTACTTCAACTTTTTCATCACACCTTCGCCGACGTACTTGCTCCCAGTCGGGGCGGGACGATGCAGTTTGTTCAGCGGGGCTTTGCTCATGTACAAACACGTTTCTGTTCCCAGCACCGGCAGCTTGATGGTCCACTGCGCCACGTATGGGAAAAGCGTTTCGAGCAACACGCGCGTCTTTGCTGCAATGCCGCGTTTGCGTTTGAATTTCGCTTTGATTTCCTTCGGCAGATCGTCTTCATAGAATTCGTACATTGCGTTCAGCATCATATCGTCTTCGTCGTCGGCGATCAGATTCACCCACACGCCGCCCGGCTTCAGTTTCTTAAACAGAGCTTGATAGAACGCATAGTAAAATTCGACGGTCAGCGGTTTGGGTTGCTCCGTGAAGTTATCTTCGATGTCGTGAATAATGACATCGAACTTTTCTTTGGTGTTGATCATCCATTCCAGCGCGTCGCCGCAGACGACGTTCAAACGCGGGTCGCTCATCGATCCCTGCGTGATCGTTTTCCACTCCGGATTGTCCCTGCACAATTCGATGACGACAGGATCGAGCTCTACCAGCGTCACTTTCTTGACGCCGGGAAAGCGCAGTACTTCCCGCGCAGACAAACCATCGCCGCCGCCGAGAATGACGACATTGGCGATCTTCTCCGCCAGCATCATCGGCAGCGTTGTGAATGCTTCGTGATAGAGCTGTTCTTCGGTCGTCTGCACCTGAGGATTGCCATTGAGGCGCAACATCAGTCCGCCTTTGTGCTTCAACAATTCGACGAGCTGATACGGACTGCGCTTGCTGAACAAAACGTTTTTCTTCGGTGCGGACGTTGCTTTCACGAGGACTCCTTTGATGTTTCATTTCAATTTGACGAACGGGTGACTTTGGCGCGCGTGGCCTTGAAGACCTCAACGTATTTTTTCGCGCTGACAGTCCACGTCCAATCCTGGACCATTCCTGTGCGCTGAATTTTATTCCACTTTGCCGGTTCGATCTTGAAAAGATGCAGCGCGCGGTCGAGCGCGGCGAGCATATCCCGCGCGCTATAGGTATCGAATTGAAATCCGGTCGCTGTCCCTGCCGCGATGCTTTCAGGCGTTGCGTCGATGACCGTATCCGCCAATCCGCCCACACGATGGACGATCGGCGGCGTGCCGTATTTCAGCGAATACAATTGATTCAACCCGCAGGGTTCGTAACGGCTCGGCATCAAATACATGTCGCTGCCGGCTTCGATCAGATGCGCGAGTTCGTTATCGAACGCGAACGAGACAGCGACTTTTTCCGGATGCGATTGGCGAACGTTTTCGAGCATACGGTGAAATTCTTCACGACCCGTGCCGAGAATCACAAGCTGGATATCGCGGCGCATCAGATCATCGAGCGAACTCGCGACGAGATCGAATCCTTTTTGTTCAAAGAGCCTGGCGATCATCCCAACAACCGCCGAGCCGTCATCAGGTAAACCGAGTCGCTTGCGCAAAGCAATTTTGCATTTCGCTTTGCCATCCAGATCGCTGGGAAGGTACGCCACGGGCAACAACGGATCGGTCGCCGGATCCCAGTCGTTTTCGTCGATGCCATTGACGATGCCGGTCAAATCTGTCGCACGGTCCTGCAACACGCCTTCGAGGCCAAAGCCGAATGCGCTCGTTTGAATTTCGCTCGCATAAGTCGGCGAAACGGTCGTCAGCGCATCGGAATAAATCAACGCGCCCTTCAGCAGATTCATCTTGCCGTGGAATTCCATTTCCTTCCAATTGTAGTGCTTCCACGGCAGATTCAGGAGCGGCCAGTCCCAGTGCCAGAACAGGCCCTGGTAACCCATGTTGTGAATCGTAAAAATCGTCGCCGCACCAGAGAGCAGCGGATGCTTTGCGAACAAAAGTTTCAGATAAATCGGAATCAGAGCAGTCTGCCAATCGTGGCAATGCCAGACGTCGACGCTAAGCGCCAACGATTGAACCGCGGCGAGACACGCGCGACTGAAGAGAACGTAGCGCTGACAACTGTCGTCGTAGTCACCTTTCGCGGTGCCGTACAATCCGTCGCGATCGTAATACTGTTCGCAGCCGATGAAGTATATTTGCGCTCGATCTTTCGCCGCGGCGGAGTTCGTCGACGCCGCGTGAAGCGTCCAGCCGATCGAATCGCTGCCGACGGGAACAAAGCCCTGAGCGATCTGTCGGGCTTTGGGTTCGAGCTTTTTGACGCAACGGTAATACGGAGTGAAGACGAGAACGTTGTGGCCAAGTTTGGCCATTTCGTGCGGGAGAGCGGCGGAGACATCGGCCAGTCCGCCGGACTTCGAATACGGCGCGACTTCAGAGGTGGCGTATACGATGTTCATGTCAGAAACGAATCCAAGGTCCGAAGTCCCGGGGCGAAACGATCGTGCATGGAACTCAATAACGTGTCATCGGCATTTTCGAGACGAATCGCGACGAGTATTTTTAGCGCAAAAGCGTTTCGCTTTCCTCAGTCCAATGCTCTGGTCTCCATAACCTTTGAACTTTGAACTTGAACGTTGAAACGCTTTTAAATCTTTACACCGCGCAGAAACTCGGCGGCGTCTTCGGGCGGAACAGGATTGATGTAGAATCCCGTTCCCCATTCGAAGCCGGCTTGCCGTGTCAGGCGCGGAACGATTTCAATATGCCAATGGAAATGCGCCAGATCGCCCGCGTGAAATGGCGCCGTGAAAATCATGTAATTGTAAGCGGTATTCTTCAGCCCCTTTTCGATCTTCGCCAGCGTTCGCTTGAGAATGTAGGCGAGTTCTTCGCACAACGGTTGCGTGAGACTCTCAAAATGAGCAGCGTGATTTTTCGGAACAATCCAGGTCTCGAACGGCGTGCGCGCTGCATAGGGTTCGAACGCGATGAACTGCCCGGAATCAAGGACGAGTCGACTTTTTTGTTCTAGCTCCTGCAATGCGATGTCGCACAGCAGGCAGCGCCCTCGGTACTCGTAGAAATTTTTGCACGCGCTGAGTTTTTCTTCAACGTGATGCGGCACGATCGGCGAGACGATCAACTGGCTGTGCGAATGATAGACGGTCGCTCCCGCGGCTCGGCCGACATTCTTGAAAAGCATTCCGTACTTCATGCGCTTGTCGCGGCTGAGGTCAACAAGGCGGTCGCGGTACATCCACAAAATGTCCTGAACGTGTTCGTCCTTGCTGCCGGTGAAACTCTGAGCACCCTCGGGCGTGTCGATGATGACCTCGTGCGCGCCGACACCTTTCATGCTGTCGTAAATGCCTTCGCCGCGTTTTTCCAGCGCGCATTCGATCTGCAGCGCCGGATATTTGTTGGGAACCACGCGGATGTGCCAGCCGGGTTTGTTGGGAAATGTGCCCGGGCGGCGATACGAGGCGATTTCAGGCGGTGTCTTATCTTCATTTCCCGGCGCGAAGGGATCGAACACGGGTGGCTCGCTGGCTGCGTCGGAATCGAAATCCGAAGGCCGCTTCGCTCGTTCTGCGGCGATGATGACCCAGCGTTGCGAAAGGGGATCTTTACGTAGCTCCGACGGTATCACGCGCGTGTCTGCTCCTCGTTTCACTCAATCCAGAATAATATTCCAAACGTTATCGTCATCGCCGGGTTATTCAAACGAATTCGAGACTGAAGAGGCTTTTTGTGC
>JANXLS010000425.1 GCA_025355035.1 Planctomycetota bacterium
GCAATTTTGGAAAGCCACCGAAAAAACAAAAACGGGCCTGACCGATGAAGGCCAAACCCGTTTTTAAAATTCGTATCCAATCAATTCGGTTACTTCGCTTCTTCTTTTTTAACTTCGTCCTTTTTTTCCGTCGGAGCCGCTGCATCGTCTTTTTTGGGTGCCGCTGCGTCGTCCTTCTTCGGTACTTCTTTTTTCGTTTCATCCTTCTTTTCGGCCGGAACCGCGGCGTCATCTTTCTTTGGAGCCGCTTCGTCCTTCGGCGTTTCTTTCGGTGCTTCGGGCACGGGAGCAACAGCAGCGGCAGTCAAAAGCAAATTGTATTGTTCGAGAAATGCCGCTTTTGTCTTCGCGACTTCAGGCGCATCGTTCGCGTTCGGCTGAGCATCTTCCCAATTGTTGGACTTTGACGGATCGACCGGGAATTCGTTGACCTTGTAACCCGCTGGCCATTCGTAATCCTTTACCGGGAATGCCTTGCCATTTTCTTTGCCCGTCTTGTTCCGTGCGCGTTCCCATTCTTCGATATCCTTCTTGCGGACGTCGATGAACGGGGCGTTTGGATTGTAATTCTTCGCCAAATCGCGATACTGCGTCAAATGCCAAGATTGTGCCGGAGGCGCATCACCACCCAGCTTAAATCCCCAATCGTTCGTCAGCGCATCGTTCAGCAAAAGTGCCGCACCTAGCGTCATCAAAAAGCCAAGCAGGAGCAACATCGCGAAGACGTCAAATGAAGGTTTGTCGCTTGATGCCATCAGTCAAACTCCGAATTTAATTCAGGACCGAAAATGTGGTGCAGGCGTCCCACCTGCACGAATTCTAAAAATTTAAAACATTGCAGGCGGGTCGCCTGCACCACAAAATCGTTTAGAAATGAGTCTGAGCGTCGTCGTTCGTTTCGATCTGCAAGCCCAGCGTGTTCTGCGTTCCGGGCATCAACTTCGCCGAGCACATATCCGGGAAGACGCCCACAACTTGAACGATACCCTTGTATTCCGCACCCTTATAGACGGCAAATTGGTAACCGATCTTCACACCATTTGTGCTGCCCATTGAGAGCATGACCAAACCAACGTCGCTGCGGACTGCGAGAACTTTTCCGTTCATTGCCGGCTGATCCGGGACTTCGCCGAGGATTTTGTATACGTCAACGCCCTTGCGAATCAAATTCTCGATCATTGCGGACGACTTCGCGCCGTCGTTCTGAGCCACCTTCAACTCGCGGTTCGACGAACCCAACTGGGCCTTCGTGCTGTTCAATTCGGCTTCCAAATCTGCCGATCGGTTCTTTTCGGTCTGAGCATTCGCGCGTTCGACGGTCACTGCCTGCTGAAGCTTCGCAACGATGCTGTGCATCTTGCCGTTGTCTTCCACGAGGCGCTTGTTTTCGCGTGCTTCTTCCTTGCGTTCGCCATCGGCGAGGTCGCGTTTGTTGTTCGCCTCGGTGATGTCGGCGAGCAGCTTGAGGTTCTTTTCACGTTCGTCTTCTTTGGCGCGCTTTTCGTTATCGCGTTCGCCGCGCATCGTCAGCGCGTCCTTTTCGGAACCGAGCACCTTCAGCGACAAATCCTTCTGAAGTTTCTGGTTCCGGGCGATTTCAACCACGTTCGCCGTTTTCTCAGCTTCATACATTTTCTGCCATTTTGTATTGGCAGCCCACATCGTCGTCGCGAAGTAGAGGAAGATGGCCGACATGAAAAAATTGAGAACAACAAAAACTTTAGCGACAAAGCTCACGGGTTTGAGACCTCCTTAGATTCCGACTTACGAACATACCGGTGCCTAAAGGCATCGGACATGCCTGGGACGTTTTTAAGAATACAACGATTATGCGACTCATTTTTCACAAGTCAAGGTTAATTCACGCGATCACGTCAGCAAAATTTGATCAATTTTCAAGTTTTATTGAAGACTTAACTTAATTTGGTACTTTGATCGCGAATATTCGCCGCGATTCAAGGAGTCGATTCTCCATAGTGAACCCACGCATCCTAGCAATTTTTCCCTGCTTTTGCCCGATGTCGTGAGTTCATTCCAACTCCATCGCTCGAACGTTGCATTCGTTTTTTTCTAAAAATTCAAGTCCACAACGCCTGAATGCGAGTATATTCACCGTTTTGAAAACGTCCATTGGGTCTCATGTGGCGGCGAATTTCAGCCGTTCATTCGAGAACCTTTGAATCGTGTTTCGTTTTTGCAGAGTTGAACTCGGGTCGACCATGATCGGACTGGCGTTTCAAATCATCCTCCACCAGAAAGTCCGCTTTTTCGCGGCGCTCATGGGCGTTTCGGTAGCGGCGGGTCTCGCGTTTATTCAATTGGGCCTTTATATTGGTTTTAAAGAAAACGCATCGATCATTGTCGATCATACCGTCGGGGATCTGTGGGTCTGTTCGCAGCACCAGGATAATTTTGACTTTCCGAAGCTGCTTCCGCCACATTCGCTGGACATCGTTCGCTCCACGCGCGGGGTGAAATCCGCGCACCCGATGCTGATCGTTTTCAGTCATTGGAAATTAGAGAACGGCGAAGAAAAAACCGTCCAGATTGTCGGCTACGACACGGAACACCAGGTCGGTCGTCCATGGCGGCTGCTGCGCGGATTCGCCGAAGATCTCTCCGAACCCGGAGCCGTGACGCTCGACACCACGTCCCAGCGCAAATTGGACAACGCCGATCTCGGCGCCACGATGGAAATTGGCCAAGTGCAGGCGCGCGTCGTCGGCGTCACCGATGGTATCCGCTCGTTCCAAGGCAATCCGATGCTCTTCACGGATTTGGATAACGCCCGTTCGTTCGGCCATCTACCGTCGGATGCCATTCACTACATCATCGTCGAACTCGAACACGGAGCAAGTGGTGCCGATGTGCTCACGAGCCTGCGCGGAAATGATTATACGGAAGCGTACACCCAAAACGAATTTTCAAAGAAAGCGCAAGATTACTGGCTGAATTCGACCGGTGCCGGACCGGCGCTTGGCATGGCCGCGTTAATGGGGTTGATCGTCGGCGTCGTCGTCGCCGGACAAGTGCTGTACACGTCGACGCTCGAACATCTAAAGGAATACGGAACGCTGAAAGCGATGGGCGCATCGAATCTGCAAGTCACCGGTGTGATCATGGCTCAAGCCGTTGCGGGAGCGGTCCCAGCGCACATTATTGCCGGTGGATTACTCTGGGTCGCTGGCCAGTTCATCGGCGGCGCAGGAATTCATCTTTCCATTAATTTTAACGAATATTGTTCAGCCGTGGTTCTCACAATCATGGTCTGTGTGCTGGCCTCGCTGCTCTCCGTCTGGAAAGTCATGAGCGTCGAACCGGCGGAAGTTTTTAAAGGCTAAAGTCGGTTCAAAATGAAAGGTTCAAAGTTCAGTGAATCGGATTTCCGTCAACTTTGAACTTTGAACTTTAAACTTTGAACTTTTATCGGAATTCGCAATGTTAAAGGCTCTGCTTTGGATTCTCGTTCTCGGTCTGGCTGCGACGGGTGCGGCGTATTATTTCATTTGGGCGGCGCAGGACCCGGCGGACGCGCCCTTGCCGGTACAGGTGAAAACCATCTGGCAATCCGCACACGGCGCCGGGATGATTGAAGGCGACGGCGCGATGCGCCTGAAGTTCCCCTTCGCCGGAATTCTTGAAGAGCGCGATGCGGAAAAAAAAGAAGTGCGCGAAAACGAAATGGTTAAGTCCGGCGAAATCGTCGCGAAATTAAACGCAACTGAACTCAACGACCGCATCGCTTTGGAACAAATCGCGCTGAAAGAAGCGAAGGCCAAACGCGACGCCATCACCGC
>JANXLS010000179.1 GCA_025355035.1 Planctomycetota bacterium
CTCACCGACCAGGGCCGGCAATTCCTGCCGCACGCGCTGGCCTTTCTGGAGCGGGCGGCCCAGCTGGGAGAATTGTTCGCGGCAATGGCCGTGATTGTCGCTGCGGGAGCGTTGAAACAGGTGACCGTCAGTGTGTTGGAAGCGGACGATGATCCGAGTGTCCAGCTTCCGAGTGTTGCGGTGCCCGTCGCATCAGTCTGGGCGTTGCCGCCTGTGATGGATCCTCCTCCGGTGGTAACCGCGAATAGGACTGGCGTTCCTGCCGGGACGATGTTATTGAAAGCATCGCTGACTGTGACAGCCGGAGCAATCGGAAGGGTTGTGCCGGGGAGCGCGGATTGATTGTTGCCAGAAACAACTGTAATGAGTGCTGGCGGTCCGGCGTTTCCGGTCGCAGTGAACGTGACAGACGGGGCCCCAGCGATCGTGGCTGACAACGAATTACTTCCGGCCTTTTGCCCAAGAGTCCAAGTTCCGAGCGTTGCAACTCCGGTGGCGTTCGTGGTCGCACTCGCGCCCCCGACTGATCCCCCTCCGGATACGACGGCAAATGTCACCATTTGGTTTGCAATGGGATTGTTGAATTGATCAGCGACCTTCACCGCGGGCGCAGTTGACACATTCGTGTTGACGACGGCGGTTTGTCCATTACCCGCGATGATGCTCAACGATGCAACGCTTCCGGCAGTTGCGGTGGCGTTGACGGAGACCGGTGAGAGAGCTCCGGAACTGACGAGCAACGAATTGTTCCCGGCGACTGAGCCGAGCTTCCAACTTCCGAGTGTCGCGGTGCCCGTGAAGTCCGTCGTCGCGTTTCCACCCACGATCGATCCGCCTCCCGCCGAGACGGTGAACGTGACAGACCTGTTCGAAACGGCGTTGCCATAGAAATCTCGCACAATAACCGCGGGAGCAATCGCGACGTTTGTCCCGACAATAGCGCTCTGATTGTTTCCTGCTGAGACGGTCATCGAGTTCGGCGCTCCGGGTGCGCTTGTTGCATTGAACGTGACGTTTGAAGTGCCCGGAGACGAGACGTCCAATGAATTGGTGCCTGCGATGGTGCCGAGCGTCCAACTATTAACGGTTGCAATGCCGCTGGAATTCGTAACGGGGCTGGGGTTGTTCACCGACCCGCCGCCAGTGGTCACAGTAAACGTAGCGATTGCACCGGATACAGGATTGTTGTATGAGTCCAGAATCATGACCGAAGGGGCAATGGGAACCGACGTACCGACAGTGCTCGTTTGGTTGTTGCCGGCGTTAATGAACATTTGCGTGGCTGGGCCGACTGTTGCCGTCGCATTGAATGTCGCTCCCGGCGTTCCCGGAGAGGTGACAGCCAATGAGTTGGGACCGGCGACCGTCCCAAGCGTCCAGCTTCCGAGCGTCGCCGTGCCGCTGGAGTCGCTCGTCGCGCTTCCGCCTGCAACCGAACCGCCGCCTGTCGCAACGGCAAACGAGACCGGAACGTTGGGGACAGGTCTGCTCAGTGCATCTAAAATTGTCACGGACGGGGCAATCGGAACGATGCTCCCTACAGTGGTCGTTTGATTGTTGCCGGACGCGATAATCATCTGCGTCGGCGGCCCCGGCGCGATGGCGTAGACTTCGGCGGAAGTCAAAGAGGAAGATCCATCGTCTCCGCCGGCGAGCAGCACGTCGCCGGTCGGAAGAGGAGTGGCTGTAAAGAATAAGCGGGTCGCATTCATCGGCACACTTGTATTTGCCCACGTATCGGTCGCGGGATCGTAGATCTCAGCGCTCGCGAGTGCAGGCGAGCCGTTGCGGCCCCCCGCAACAAGCACTTTGCCCGATGGGAGAGTCACCTGGATATGACCGCACCGCGCGATTGCCATCGGTTGCGATGTCAATGTCCATGTGTCGGCCACCGGATCGTAAAGTTCAGCGCTCGTGAAATAGCTGGCGTTCAAACCGCCCGTTGCCAGAACTTTTCCATTCGGCAGAGGGGATGCGTTGTGAACCTTTCGAGCCACGTTCATCGCCTGCGCCGTGTTGGACCACGTGCCCGCTACAGGATCATAGAGTTCGCAAATGGCAATGGCGGTGGAACTGTTGTCGACACCCCCGGAGATGAGCACTTTTCCACTCGGCAACGGTGTTGCAATTTGGAGGTATCGCGCGACGCTCATCGAACCCGTCGCTGCCCACGTTCCGGTGGCTGGATCGTAAATTTCGCAAGCGGCCAAAGCTGCTCCCGTGCCAAGTCCACCCGCAACAAGTACCTTGCCGTTTGGCAACAAGGTGGTCGTGAAGGAAGCTCTTTTGCTAATCATTGCGCCCGTCGAAGTCCAGGTGTTCGCTGCGGGGGTGTAGATTTCTGCCGAACCTATGACTACATTGCTGGGAGAACCGCCCATGGCTAAAACGGTTCCATTTGGAAGTACAATCGCTCCAAACGAGTTTCGTGCGGCGATCATCGATGCCTTGTTTGTCCACGTATTCGTGGACGGATCGTAAATCTCGGATGCAGTAGTAGCTGTAGGTGAAACGACATCGCCACCCATGATCAACACGGTGCCGTTCGGCAGCGAGACCGCTTGAGTTTGGTCATGCGCACTGTTTGTCGGGGCGACGTTCGTGAATGAATCCGCTGCCGAGAGTGTCGCGACCACCAAGACGAGAACAGTCGCACTGAGCGTTCGCAACGTTTTTATCTGCATATTTCGTGTCATTTTGTCTGACTCCTGAACAATTAACATCTCTCGACGTTTGTGGCGACTCACGTCTCATGGTGAGCTGTTCGAGAGATTCGTGTATCAAAGCACAAAAAGCGCTTACCTGTATAGAGCGAAGAAACTATCGAATCCCTATCGACAAAATTCGATG
This sequence comes from Planctomycetota bacterium, assembly GCA_025355035.1. Classification (GTDB taxonomy): domain Bacteria; phylum Planctomycetota; class SZUA-567; order H5-PLA8; family H5-PLA8; genus JANXLS01. The sequence goes on from JANXLS010000179.1 coordinate 2,851, forward strand.
CGAAGAGTTGTAAAAAATGAGACGCGAACAACCATGTGCGGAAGAATGAATCGTATTCGAGCTCATTTTGAGTGTAGCTAAGGCAAGCCAAGCAGAGGGTGTTTCATCCTGTCTAAGTGGATTCTATTGTCTTACCTCGCCGTTTTCACTTCGTTCGTCCTCGCGGAAGAACCTGAAACGCCGCGTCCGACGATGATCGACGGCGTGCCGTTACCTGGAAAATTTGTGAAACAAGTCGCGGACGAATATGTCGGGACACAGGTCCACCACGCGCTTTATCTCCCGACGAATTGGGAACGCGGCAAGACATATCCGGTGATTGTGGAATATGCGCCGAATGTGTATCCGCAGGGCCATTATTCGGGACGCGTGGAGGATTGCCGCATGGGCTATTGGCTTTCCGCTGGGCACGATTTCATTTGGGTCGTCATGCCGTATGTCAATTCGGCGACGAAAGAAAATCAGATCCAATGGTGGGGCGACGAGAACGCCACCGTGCTGTATTGCACCACGAATCTGCGGCGAATCTGCGAGCGATTCGGAGGGGATCCGAATTCGGTTTTCGTCACGGGATTTTCGCGCGGTGCGATTGCCTGCGGTTACATCGGACTCCGCGACGAGAGCATTGCCGACATATGGCTCGGCTTCCTTCCGCACAGTCACATCGACGGCGGACGATACACGACCACCGGCGCGCGCGAACGTCTGGCGCGGGTGCGCGGTCGAGCGACGTTCATTACGTTTGGAAGCAACGATAACGGCAAACCGGAGAGCCTCAAAGGTGCCGCGATTTTGAGTGAATTGAAATTCCCGTTTGAGCAACGTGAACTCGCGGGCACTGGGCATGAGGATCATTGGCTTGAACGCGATTCACCCACGCGGCGCGACATGCGGACATGGCTCGCGGAGATTTTGAAGACGCGTCCCGGAACACACACGCTACGGGGTCGTGTTGTCGATTCAGCGGGTAAAGGTATTGAAGGCGTGCGCGTTCAATGCGGGAATTGGCATTGGGCCATCACGGATGCGGATGGACGCTACGCAATTGCGTCGCTCGTCGCCGGGAAGCGCGCGATGATCGCGACGAAAACGGGCGTCACGTTTTCATCGGATTTGGGCGAAATTGAAATGGATCAACAGGATGTTTCAGCGAATGACATCGTCGCGAAATGAACGCGCTATGCGTTCGCGTCGGTTTTCTTCTTCGCATCGCTTGCGCCATCAATGTCGCGCGAGGTCGTTGTGCCTTCGCTGTAAGATGAAGGTGGCGGAAGGCCTTGTTTAATCCGAGCATACAATTTGACGTAGCGGACGAATCGTGTGAACGAGCAAAATGAACAGACCGCCAGGCCGGGAATGCCGTCGAGAATGCCTAGCTTCAAAATATACATCTTGAAAAATTCCCAGCCGGGATGCAGGAAAAAATTCCAGATGTACGGCTTGCGGCCTTCGCGATGGTAACGTTCGGCGGCCTGAGTCGTGTAGCGGTTGAAGCGCTGGAAATAGCGGTTGAGACCGTCGAGTGCGCAGGTGATGTGATCGAGCTTCGCTTTCAGATGCCCGGACTTGCCAAGCTTGCCCGTGGGAACCGCGCCTTCATAGACGCGAACGTCCGCGTGCACATCGCGTTCAGCGTAACGGCCCATGGAGCGCTTGAAAAGCCGCTGGCAATCGTTGGTTTCCCAGCCGCCGTGTTTGATTTCACCACCGAGAAAAAAATTGCGTCGTACAACGAAATAACCGTCGAGATCCGGGCCGTTGGGACACGCGAGCTGTGCTTTGACTTCGTCGCGCAATTCGGGGGTCATGCGTTCGTCGGCATCGATGATAAAAATCCATTCGTACGAACAACGCGGGATCGCCCAGTTTTTCTGCGCGGCGGAATTGACGTAGGCGTGCTGTTCGATGCGCGCTCCGAACGATTGAGCGATTTCCAGTGTTTTGTCCGTGGAGAAACTATCGACGACGTAGATTTCGTCGGCGATGTCGCGGATGGATTCCAGACAAGCGGTCAGATTTTTTTCTTCATTGAAGACAGGAACGAGAACGCTCAGCTTTTCGGCCATAAAATTTCACAATCAAAATCACGTCGCGCCTTTGCGTGAAAAAAGGTTTTCATTGACACCGTAATTAGTCGGCCTTTTCCTTTGGGGTGTCTTTCGGTTTCGGAACGTATTTGCGTTCGAGTTTGTAATCGTCCGGAATCACAAACGGATCGCCGAGTGAACGCGCCTTCGGGTCCAGAGCATTCTTCGTCGTTTTTTTGACGCTGATGACTTTTACATCGAGCTTCCCGCCTTCGGCCAATTGCAGATGCATCTCCATTGGCACGTGACCGAACGTGGCTTTGTTTTCCCTGAGATAGAGCGCCATTTTTTCACCGACGATACGCAGCAGAAAGAGCACTTCGGAGTTGTCATATG
>JANXLS010000440.1 GCA_025355035.1 Planctomycetota bacterium
ATCCCGCCGAATTGCAGCAGTGCAATGCCGGCCCCGTCGCGGACATTGAAGAACTTCGACTGCTCACCGCGTTCGTCGAGGATGATGCGGCCGTCCGTGAGAACGCCATCGACGTCGAAGACGACGAGCTTCAGCGCGCGGATCGCGTCGGGGGACGGGAAGCCGCGCTTGCCGGGGGCGATGTCCGAAGAGAAGGCAGACAGATCCAAAACAAAACTCCGAAGTCAATTTTTGCAGGAAGGATGCCTGCGGTACGAACGGCAAAGCAGGCGGGACGCCTGCACCACAAAAATGTGCTACACCAAATCTTGAATGTCGAGGAGGCCGAGAACGCGCATATCGTTATCGACAACGGGGAGCGCGTTGATGCGTTTTTCGTGCATTAATTGTTGAGCGTCGACGACGAGTGCGTCGCTGCGGACAAACTTACAGGGCGAGGTCATGTGGGTGCCGATGGATTGCGTGATGGTGTTGGGATTTTGCAAGACCAGCCGGCCGAAGTCGCCGTGGGTGAAAATGCCGCGCAAGCGGCCATCGGAATCGGCGATGATGGCAGCTCCGTTGCGTGGCGGACGGGCCATGTGAGCGAGCGCTTCGCCGACGGAGATATGTTCCCGGACGATCACCATGCGATCGGTCTTGCGCATGGCGTCGACGACTTGGAGCAGGCCGCGTCCGAGCGAACCGGCGGGGTGGAGCATGGCGAAATCTTCGCGCGAAAAGCCGCGGGCCTTGAGGACGCTGAGGGCGAGTGCGTCACCCATGGCAAGCATGGCGGTTGTCGATGCGCTCGGGGCCATACGGAGCGGACAGGGTTCTTCAATCTTGCCGATTTCGAGCGTGACGTTAGCGGCCCGACCGAGCGAGGATTCTTTCGATGCGGTGATCGCGACGATTTTGCAACCGATGCGTTTTAATGTTGGGAGGAGGCGCAGGAGTTCTTCGGTTTCGCCGGAGTTTGAAACGGCGAGCGCGACGTCTTGCTGGGTGGCCATTCCGAGGTCGCCGTGGACGGCTTCGGCGGGGTGCATAAAGAGGGCGGGGGTGCCGGTTGACGCGAAGGTGGCGGCGATCTTCTGGCCGATCAAACCGGCTTTCCCCATGCCGGTGAGGACGACGCGTCCGACGCTGCCCAAGCGCAAAATAAGCGTAGCTGCTTGGAGGAAATCCGCGCCGATTCGTTCTTCCAGCGACGTGATGGCGCGCGCTTCGGCGCGCAGCACGGCGCGCGCGTAGTCGGCATCGGGGAGGACGGGGGACGTGTGCGGGGACAATGTGGCCATAACGCGGTGGCTTGCGAATGCTCCGAGGATTCGTTCTAAAGTGGTAGTGAGACGATTTTAACGGAGGAGGCTTCAAGAAACCAATAATAAAGGTGGCGCGTGAAGATTATTGCACGGTGCATCGCCTGCGATGAAAAAACGCCTATTTTCCGGAAATAATGTCGTTTTGCTAAAATAGTGTGATGAGTTTGCGTTTTTTTCGTATTGCACAATGAGTGTTTGCGTTTACAACGTGCAGCGGATCACGATGCTTCATAGATTCCTTTCTCAAACTTTAAGGAACGTCGAACGATGGTAACGGGGTTTGCGATTCTTTTTGGAATCGCTGCGTTGCTTTGGATGGGTACTTGCGTTCAGTTGCGTCGCCTGATGGGGCGCAGCGAGGCGTTGGCACGTGAACGCGATTTTTTTCAGACGCTTCTGGACACCGTCCCGGACCAAATTTATTTCAAAGATGCCGAGAGCCGATTTGTCCGGGTCAGTCAAGCCGTGGCGACGACGCTGAATGTTGTGAGTCCGAGCGACGCGATCGGGAAAAGCGATTTCGATTTTTTTGCGACGGAGGATGCGAAGGCATTCCGGGCGGACGATTTGAAAGTGCTTTCTTCGCGCGCTCCGCTGCACGATCGGATTGAACGCGGGACGATCAACGGCGTGGAGCGTTGGATGTCAACGACGAAAGCGCCGCTGTTCGATAAAAACGATACCGCGATCGGGCTCGTTGGGATCAGTCGTGATATTACGGATCGTATCAAGGCGGAGAAAAATCTAAGCGAGCTGATTTCCAAAGCGCGCTGCATTCTGTGGAACGCTCGCGTGAAAGCAGTGGATGGGAATTTTGATTGGCGGATCGATTTTCATTCGTCCGAGCAACTCCGTAAGGATTTGGACTTAACGCAGGTGGCGTGGACGTCTCACATTCATCCCGAGCAGTTGGAAAAGATGAATGCGATGTCGCACCAAGCGATGTTGAGCGGTGCCGACGGGTACAATCAGGAGTTTTGGGTGACGACGCGCGGCGGCGACGTTCGCTGGATGAATGAAGACGTGCGCATCGAGAAAATCGCGGATCACGAATGGGACTTGGTGGGCGTCGGATTGGACATCACCGAGCGCAAGCGGTTTGAGCAGGAACTGGCGGCGGTGAACGACAAACTGGCGCGACTGGCGAATGAAGATGTGTTGACGGGCTTGCACAACCGGCGCGCGATTCTGAATATCGCCGAGACGGAATGGCTGCGCTGGGAGCGCTACAAAAGTCTGTTTTCGGTGTTGATTCTGGACGTGGATAATTTCAAAAAAATCAACGACACGTACGGGCACCACGACGGAGACGCGGCGTTGAAGCATATCGCGGCGCATTTGAAAAAATCGATCCGCAAAATCGACAGTGTCGGGCGGTATGGCGGGGAGGAATTCGTGATCATTCTTCCGGAAACGTCCTCGGAAGGCGCGAAAGTTTTGGCGCAGAAAGTTCTGAGCACCATTCGGTCCTCGACGATTATATTGAGCGGTGATAGCGTAAAAATCACAGTGAGCATCGGGGCAGCGATCGCGATGCCGACAGACAAAAACTTTGCCGGCCTGATCCATCGTGCGGACTGCGCGCTGTGCCAAGCGAAACGTTCGGGCAAAGATCAGGTGCTGATGGCGCTTGAGACTCACGTCGCGGCGTGAACCGTGGCACAAAACGGTTAGCTTTATTTTGCAACTTTTGGCGGCAGTTGGGGCGGCGACGCGTAGCGGGCGGCGCGTTCGGCTTTGGCGGCGTCGGCTGCGGCTTGGGCTTCGAAGACTTCGGGGTGTTTCTTTGGGTACGGACATTCCTTTAACAACGGGCAGTGCGGACAGTGCGGTAGGACAGCGGTGCAGACGTCCGTTCCCAGACGATGCAACAGGCCATGCGCGCGCAACAGGAAGTCGTTGTCTTTCTTCGGAGATTCGGCTTCGAAGGTTTTCTGAACGTCTTTGTAGGCCTTGTCGAAATCTTTTTCAGGCTTGATTTTTGTGTAGCCCAAGCGCGACGCGACGCGGAGGATTTTGCCGTCGAGGGCGAAAACTGGCGCGCCTGTGTACATCAGCAAAAAGTCGGCGAAGGGGCGTCCGAGGCGGAGGTCTATTTCGAGAAACGTGCGGGCTTCGGGGATGGGTTTGATGAAAAGTTTGCCGAATTCCTTGCCGCATTTGTCTTCGATGTCGTCGGCGTATTGGTAGAGTTTTTTGGATCGGGCGTCTTCGTAGGGGCCTGCTTGCTGGCAGACGGAGTTGAGTTTTTCGGGGAGGATATCGAGCAGTTGGCCGGGGGTGATGCCTTTGGCACGGCGCAGGGCTTCGTGGGCGCGGATCTGCCCGTTCTTCTTTGCGTGTTCGCCCAGAATCATCCAGGTACCCAGCAAGAAGGGGTCGCGGATGTCGGTCAGTTCGCCTTTTTTGCCGTCGACTTCGTATTTCTTGGCGACCAGTTCGACGAGTTTTGGCAAGCGTTGCGCAGTGGGCACTTCCCCTCCTTTAGCCGCTCCCTCCGATCCGATTGCGGACGCACTGCGTGCGGCGCTCGACCAAGAGCGCGACGACGAGGAA
>JANXLS010000453.1 GCA_025355035.1 Planctomycetota bacterium
GTTTAGTCACTGTTTCCTATGAAAATTCCAAATATTTTCGGGGCGGGAACAGGAACTATTTACTTTTGAAATGCAGGCGACGCCTTTTTCGGAAACCGGAACCGCTTGCATTTTGTTAGTATTTCAGGATTATTGCGCGTATGAAAAATAAGATCTCCAGCGTTCTGTTCGCCATGCTCCTGTGCGGGGCCACATGCATCACGTTCCCGGTGCCAAGTCGCGCCGGGGAGTATCAGATCTTTGTTACCAACGAAAAATCAGGCGACCTTACCGTTATCAGCGGAGACGATTTCAAGGTCGTCTCGACCGTCCCCGTCGGCAAGCGGCCGCGCGGCGTCCAAGCCAGCCCCGACGGTAAGACGCTATATGTCGCATTGAGCGGCACGCCGATCGAGCCGCCGCCGAAACTCGACGCCAATGGCAATCCCATCTTTGAAAAGAAGATGGACGATGACGACGACAAAAAAGCGGACAAGTCCGCCGATGGGCTTGGCATCGTCGATATTGCTCAATTGAAGTTCCTGCGCAAAATTCCCGTCGGCTCCGACCCGGAGAACTTCGCCTTGAGCGCCGATGGAAAGCGGATTTACATCGCCAATGAGGACGTCAGTGCGGCGAGCATTCTCGACGCCGACACTGGAAAAGTGGTGACGATCACGCCCGTCAGTCGCGAGCCGGAAGGCGTGGGCGTGCGACCCGATGGCATGATTTTCTACGTGACGTGCGAAACCGCCGGCGACGTTTTTGCGATTGATGCCGCGAGCGGCAAAGTCGTCGGTAAAATACAGGTTCACCCGCGTCCGCGCAGCATCGCTTTTTTACCGGATGGATCGCGCGGGTTCGTTCCGTCGGAATCGGTCGGCGAATTGAACGTGATCGATTCAGTGAATCAGACGCTGCTTAAGACCATTGCCCTGCCGAAAGGCTCGCGCCCGATGGCCGTCAAGGTTTCACCCGAGGGGAAAAAAGTATTCGTCAGCAACGGACGAGCAGGGACAATCTGCATTGTGGACACGAGCACGTATGAAGTTCTGAACACAATTACGGTGGGCGGCCGGCCGTGGGGCATCGCACTTTCGCCGGATGGAAAATATCTTTT
>JANXLS010000467.1 GCA_025355035.1 Planctomycetota bacterium
CGCTCGGTCGGAGCGAACGGATTGGAGTCGCGGTCGCTTTCCGGCGGCGCGTCGTCGGTAGCACTTATCGCAGCAGCCCTTTTTCAACGAAACTTGTGAATCGGCCATCGCCGATGATGACGTGATCGAGCAGACGAATGCCCATGAGCGTGGCAGCGGAATCGAGGCGCTTGGTGATGGTCTTGTCGTTGGTGCTGGGCTCGGGATCGCCGGACGGGTGGTTGTGGATGATGGCGATGGATGCGGCACGCTTCGTGACGGCAAGCGCGAAGACTTCGCGCGGATGTACCAGCGTTTCGGTGAGGCTGCCTTCGCTGACTTTTTCTTCCCCGATCAGTGCGTTCTTCTGATCGTGAAGCGTGACGTAGAACACTTCCTTTTTGAAATCGCGCAGCCGCAAATGGAAATGATCGTAGAAGTCCTGGCCCTTCGAAAAGATTTTTCCGCGCTCGGTCTGCTCGGCGGCCCAGCGCGAGCAGAGCCGCGACAGGGCGGCGAGGCGCGCGCGCGCGGATGAGTCGTAACCGATGCCGCGCAACGCGTCGGCTTTGGCGTCGAGAATTCCGCGTAATCCGCCGAATGTTTTGAGCGCGGCTTCGGCGCGGGCGTAGTCGGCGGCGCCGCATTTTTCGCCGATGACGAGAAACGCAATCAGGTCGGAAGCAGCGAGGCTTTCGGTTGGGATATCAGCGGTGCGGATGAGTTTTTCAGCGAGGCTGTTCCCGGACGCGCGTTCGTCTGTGCCGCCGGTGGCGAGGTAGCGGCATTTTTCCTTCATGCCGCACAGGCCGCATTGCGGTTCGTCGGCGCAAATGCCTTTTTCCAGTGCGCCGTATTCGCCTGCGGCGAAAAGTTCCAGCCACGCGGCGACGATGCCGGGTGCGTCGCCGGAACTGCGCGAAATGTCGAGGAGCAATTTGCGCTGGGATTCGAGGCGCTGGGCGTCGTCGTCGCCGGCGTCAAGCCAGCCGAAGCGGATCAGGAAGCGGGCGGTCGAGGGCGACAGCGCAATCTCCGCGAAATCGGAACTTTGCGTGTAACGCCAGCGTTTGAGCAACGGGCCGATGGACTTGCCCATCGCCGAGCGCAGCGTTTTTTGAACACCAGAATAGAATTCTTCCGAGCGCGCAGCCATGCGATTCGCGTCCTAAACCGATTCAACTTTGTTTCAATGCCGCGAGATCCGGCAGATTTCGATAGCGTCCGGCGTGATCCAAACCGTAGCCGACGACGAATTCCGTACCGATGGCGAAGCCTGCGAAATCCGCTGCGATCGATGCTTTGCCTTCGTTCGCGGCACGCTTCAACAGCACACACAATTTTACTTTGGCTGCTCCGCGTCGCGTGAGATGGTCAGCGAGAAAGCGCAGCGTATGGCCGGTGTCGAGAATGTCGTCGATCAGCAAAACGGTTCGTCCGTGCAGATCGATTTCGGCGTCAATGTCGTTGAGCAAAAGAACCTTGCCGCTTGAGTACGTCGCATCTCCGTACGATTGGCAACGCAGAAATGCAATGTCGATGGGATAGTCGGGAGGCAATTCGCGCAATAGATCCGCGGCGAAGACGAAGCCCCCTTGCAGTACGACGACCGCGATGGGGCGTTCGTGTGCTGGGATCGCAACGAGAATTTCCGCGGACAATGGCTTTAATCGCGCGGCGATCTTTGCGCGGTCGAGTAGCGATTTGAGGCCGTTTGGCAGGGAGTGAAGTGCGTCGCTCACTTTTTTGGGCTCTCCACGACGCCGATGATTTCGTCGACTAATTTGTCCGTTGCAATACCGGCCGCTTCGCCTTCGAAATTAAGAATCATGCGGTGGCGCAGCGCTGGGACGGCTGAATTTTTGATGTCATCCATCGAGACATGGAAGCGTCCGGCGGCAAGCGCTTTGACTTTCGCGCACATCAAAATCGCTTGCGCTCCGCGCGGCGATGATCCGTAACGGACGTTGGCTCGAACGGATTTGGGAGCGCTCTTGTTTTCTGGATTTGTTGCGAGAACGAGTTTCGCGACGAATTCGACGATGGGCGGTGCGGCGGGGACATTGGCGATCAACGCGCGTGCGGCGACGACATCCGCTTTGCTCAGGACACATTCGGTTTTCACCGAGCTTCCGGTCGTCGTCTTCTCCAAAATCGAAATCAGTGCGTCCAATTCGACTGGGCGGACAAGCAACTTCAGCATGAAGCGATCAAGTTGCGCTTCGGGGAGCGGGTAGGTGCCTTCGAGTTCGATCGGATTCTGCGTTGCCAAAACGATATGCGGTTGTTCGAGCGTGTACGTCGTGTTGCCAACGGTGACAGCGCTTTCCTGCATGGCTTGAAGAAGCGCCGACTGTGTTTTGGGCGTGGCGCGGTTGATTTCATCGGCGAGCAGCAGGTTGCTGAAAACGGGGCCGCGTTGAAATTCGAAGCGTCGCCCGCCGCGTTCATCGGCAGCGAGAATGGTTGTGCCGATGATGTCGGCGGGCATGAGGTCGGGGGTGCATTGAATGCGCGCGAAGTCGAGCGCGAGGGCGTCGGCGAGTGCGCGGACGAGGCGCG
>JANXLS010000478.1 GCA_025355035.1 Planctomycetota bacterium
CTTGACGGCGCGGACGGAAGAAAGCGGCCCCAATGACCTCCGCCGAACAAGGCAAAAACCGGCTTTCCCAACGCGGCGGCAATGTGCATGGGGCCGGTGTCGTGGCCGATGTAGCCGTTCGACAGCGCGATTAATCCGATCAGCGTTTCAATGTTCGTTCCGGCGTCGTCGATCCATTGAAATGTCCGTGCTCTGGACCCGGCCATCAAATTGCGCGTGGCGTCAATGGCCAGGAGTTCGCTCGGCAAGCCGGTGAAGAGCAGCCGCGTTCCATGACGCGTAACCCACGATGAGAGCACGTCGGCCCAACGATCGGATGGCCATGTCTTGCACGAAACGTTCATTGTCCCGCCGACGCAGGCGATGCAATAACCATTCGGAGCAAGTCCCTGACGATCCAATTCCGCGCGGGCGAGCGCTTCAGCCGCGGGCGAGAGCGTTATCGCCGGATCAGCCAAGGCGACTTCGCACTTTAAAATCGCACCGGCGAGCTCCTGATTTTTTTCGAGCTCCGGAAGATTCTCGGCGACAGTCACCAACAGATCAAATCGACGGCCATTCTCGGACAACAGTCCATTCGGCGGCGCAATGCCCACGTGGCGTCCGGACATCCCGGCGACAGGAATCGATTTGAAACGCGCAACGAGTTGCTCTTCGAACGACGTCCAGTAATAGGTGGTGATGACTAACAATTCGGGATTGAACTCTTCGACCGTTTCAATGAGCGTTTGAAACAGCGCCCAGTTGGCATCGACATCCGTCATATATGGATCGGCGGGAAAGACGACGGCTTTTGCAAACGGCGCGACGAAAGGAACGAACGGCAGAACGTGCGGCCGGACAATGATCAAAATTTCGTGACCGGCTTTATGCAGCGCCGCATAGAATGGCTGGCGAATAATAAAATCCCCGATCGCGTCGGGATTGCTTGCAACGATGCGCATTAGTAAATCTCGAATCCGCTGGACCAAAAGTGTAACACGTATCTTACACGAAAATTGCAGATGACGCCACAGATAGAGGATGTGGCGTCATGGCATTTGATTGACGTACGAGTTACAATCTCACCAGAGCGGCGCGTTTGCGCTGCTTCGTTTCGTATGCGTATGGAGCCTGAATGGCGACTGTGGATTACTCCGCGAAAGTGGCGGAACATTTTTTGCGTCCGAAGAAACTCGGGACGTTGACGGCGAAAGATTTCGATCCGGCGACAGAAACGCTTCTGACTGGCGATTCCGGTCACATCGCGCGCGGAGACGCCATGCGTCTGACGTTGCGCGTTCGAAATTCCGACGAACAGATTCTCGACGCTCGCTTCCAGAATTTCGGTACGGGGATGCCGATCGCGAGCGGGTCGTGTTTCTGCGCATTGATCGTCGGCAAATCGATGAATGAGGCCCTGCGAGTCACGGCTGAGGATTTGGATCGCGAGCTGGATGGACTCCCGGAGCTGAAACAGCGCCGGATGGTGTTGGTGCTGGATGCGTTTGATGCCGGACTGAGGAAATTCCGGGGCCAGCCGCCGCGCGAAAAGTCCGTTCCGGGCGAGCCGTTGGTCTGCTATTGTTTTCAAGTCAGCGAAAATTCCGTTGAACGCGCGACCCGGTTGCGCGGATTGAAAACGGTTGACGCGGTCTCAAATGCCACGAAAGCGGGCGCCGGTTGTCACACGTGTCATCCGGACATCGACGCCATTCTCGAGCGTTGTTTGCGCGGAGAGTATCGCGTTCACATCACGCCGGACGAATACGAAGTGTCGCGCCGCCTAACCGGGACGCTGCCTCCGAGCGCCGATGAACTCGCGAAGAATCCGCCGTCGCCAGAATCGTTGACTGTTCGCAAAGCAGCACCGGACGGGTTCGTGTATCCGGACACATCGCCGGTCGCCGAACTTGTTTCGATGAAGACTTCGGCGCGTCGCAAAATTCAGTACAAGCCGTGGCCGGAGATGAGTGCGCAGGAGCGATTGGAGCGGCTCGAAGACGCTTTGGAGCATGATCTCCGGCCGGCCATTC
>JANXLS010000257.1 GCA_025355035.1 Planctomycetota bacterium
GATTGGGCATTTGTTCGTAGAGGCGTTTGACGCGGCTGGCCATTTTGTGCGTGATCGTTCCGGCGACGATCATCAAGTCGGCCTGGCGCGGGGTGGTGCGGGGGATCATACCGAAGCGGTCCACGTCGAATTTGCTTGCGCCCGTCTGCATTAATTCAATTCCGCAACAGGCTGTTGCGAACAGCAGATACCAAATGGAATGCTCCTTGCCCAAATTCAGGAGCGTGTCCACGTTGGTCATGACGATGTTGTCCGCTTCGAAGCGGTTGGCCATCATTCCCATATTTTAAATTCCTTTTGCTTCTGGAAACGTCTTGAACGACCCGGGCGTCAGATTGTCCGCGTGATGTTTGTCGAATGGCGCGATCGGGATCATCGGGACCTGTGTCGCCTTGCCCAACGTCCATGAGCGCAAACCTTGGTCCGTTGATTTTTTGAAGGTGCGGACCCAACCCAAATCGCCCTTCGCCCAGACGTACACCAATCCGAGGAATAGCACGGCGATGAAGAAAGCGACTTCGGAGAAGATTGTGAGGGCTCCGGACCAGTTGGCCGGGTCGCTTGTGACGTCTTTGAAGATCGCAGCGATGGGGTAGATCAAGGCCATTTCGACGTCGAAGAGAACGAAGACGAGCGCGACGACGTAGAAGCGGATGTTGAAGCGCAGCCATGCGGTGCCGACGGGATCTTCGCCGCACTCGTACGACATTTGCTTTTCCACGGTGGGGTTGCTGACGCTGACCAAATGCGACAGGAACATCATTCCCATGGTGGTCGCCAGCGCAAGGACGAGCAACAAGCCCGCCGCGCCGTACTGCATAATTTCCAAATCTGGACGCATCGCTTCTCCCAAATCACAACGCGCGCACGACCCTTGGCGCGGGAACGACAGACTGCATTATCCTGACCATCAGCCAGATTTATAGCCTATGCCAAGGCCATGTCAATGACTTCGCGCGAAGTTCACGGTAATCGACGGACGGGTCAAAATGTGTGATGAAAAAACG
>JANXLS010000603.1 GCA_025355035.1 Planctomycetota bacterium
GGGTGTCGAGGAACGCGTCCATTTGCTGTACGGCTTCATTGAATTGGCCACCTTCAACGAGCGCATCGATTTTTGCGATCAGGCTCTTGTAGCGCTCTGGAACGTCTGCTGCTGGTTGATAGACCAGAATTAAGAGGACCACCAGAATCAGTGCCACAGCGGCACCGAAGACGCCCCAAAAAATCGTGCGGTTACGTTGCGACTGGATGTATTTTTCTTTCGCACCTTTGTGGCTGACGATGACGGCTTCTTCGCCGTACTCGCCGCTCTGCTTCATCTTGACGATTGTGGCAGAGATTTCGTTGATCAGGTTGTCCAGATAGGCCCGGTCATCCTTGGTGTCGGGACTTTCCATCAACCGGCGATAAATATACAGCGCGTCGTGATAGCGCTTTTGCGCTCGGTGCTCGGATGCCATGTAGCGCAGGTCCGCGCCAGACGCCGGCAGAATCAAGCCTTTTTCGAGCAGTTCGATAACGATAACGCAAACTTGAACGCGCCCGAGGCAACTTTGTTTGACCGTGCCTTCGATGCTGCGGCCTTCTTTTAGAAAACGCAAAACGCGTTGCGCGTCTTTCGAGACCGTATTGACGGCCTCGGCAGTTTTGGGCGAGACTTTAAAACAGAGGTATTGAGTCGGCAACCGGTCGCCGATCGCTTCCCAGCCCTCGGAGACTTTGGAAACATATTTGAAGAACGAATCCGGATCGATCGTCATGCGATGGACTTGATCGAAAGCAAAATCCTCCGGATGAATTTCGCGCCCGGAGTCCGCGCCCGCAAACGAAAAGCGAGAATGCTTCCACGACAGGATGTCACAGATGTCTTCTTCAATCTGAAATCGGCGGGCATCTGAGATCGCTTTTTCAGGAACAAGCTGGCGCTGAACAAGCATATCGCCAAGCTTCGGGCGCGGTTCAAGTTTCTTCTGGTCGCGCAAGACCTGTTCGAGAGTGTCCTCTGAAAGATGGTTGCGTCCGATCAAAATGTTGCCGAGCCGCGACGCTTCGTTCAATTCATCGCAATAGACGGTGACTTCGTTTTCGGTAAGTGTGATCAGCTTTTCGCCGACAGTACTGGTAATCGTCAGAACGCCGTGGAAATTCTCGGCGGCGAAATTGCGAAAAAGGCTCGGCAATCCATTCCGTTTCAGTTCGCCCTTGATGTCCATTCCAGCCCAGCCCCGTTTATTGGTCCGCAGTTATGCAAATGGCTATGAACGACTCCCCGATAGGAGACGATGTGTTATATCGTGTTCCTACAACTCCGTTAAGGAACTTCGTGACAATTGTGTGCAAAAAAACAAACCATGCGGTGCACATTCCAATTTTTAAAATCTTCGTTTAGATTTATGAACGAATCGTCGCTATAATCAAATTGCGTTTTTCAACCGTCGCACAGGTGAAATTTTCATGCTTGCAAAACTCGCTTACCGAGCCGTTACCGAACTGAACCCGACCCTCGCGCTGAAAGCCGCGCACCTTTACTGTTTCAAAGGGATGAAGGCGATCCACGCGTACAAAAGCCGCATCAAGAAGGGCGAGCTTTACCCGCCGTTTTCCTTCATTGCACTGACCAATACATGCAATCTGCGCTGTCACGGTTGCTGGGTTGAGAAAGAAGGCACCGCGCATTTTCTCTCGTCTGAAGACATCGACAACATCATCGTTCAAGGCAAGGAGCGCGATGCGTATTATTACACGCTGTTGGGCGGCGAGCCTTATCTGCACAAAGGTATTTGGGACGTCTTTGAAAAACATTCTGACTGCTATTTTCAAACGATCACCAATGGTATGTTGTTTACGGCGGAGAATGTTCGGAAATTGAAGGAAGTCGGCAACGTGACGCCGCTGATCAGCATCGATGGCTTCAAGGATCAGAACGATTTGCGGCGCGGCGAAGGGGTGTTCGATGCAGCCGATGAAGGCATGGATCGATTAAAAAAAGCTGGCATCCTTTTCGGTGTCGCGTGTACTGCAACCGGCCTGAATATGGACGAAGTCTTGAGCGACGCGTACATCGAGCACTTCATCAAAAAGGGCGCGATGTACATCTGGTATTATGTGTATCGGCCGATGGGCGAGATCGCGCATCCCGAGTATTGCGTGAAAAAAGAACAGCTCATTTGGATGCGCAAGCGATTGCTGGAATTGCGCCGCAAGCATCCGATCTTTGTGATCGATACGTATTGGACGGCCAGTGGAGAAGCGTTCTGTCCCGCCGCGATGGGCTTGGGCTATCACATCGGACCTCGCGGGAGCATCGAAATCTGCCCGGCTCTTTCGTTCGCAAAAGAACGCGTTCAGGACAACAACGGCGATTTGCATAAGACATTCAACGAAAGCCAATTCCTGCGCGGCTTCACAACGTTCGTAAAAGAGCGAACAAAAGGTTGCGTCATTCTGGAAAAACCGCAGGAGTTGCACGACTACATCAAGAACGCCGGAGCCGTCGATTTCAGCGGACGCGGAACAGCGTTTCAGGAACTCAACAGCATCACACCGCGCAACAGCCATCACCTTCCCGGCGACGAAATTCCCGAAGATTATTGGGTGTATAAATTCTTAAAAAACCAGGTGTTTTTCGGAATGGCGGCGATCGGATAAACGGCGGACGCGAAAACTGAAAGCGCAATGCAGTCGCAGAAAATGATTCTCGAACCGCTCACTCTTCATCCCATCGGCGTCATCCGCACTCCGTTTCGTGATCGAGCGGACGCGCCGCGTCAGCCGCGCGCGCGTCGCGATCCGTCGGAAGGCGTGATCGTTCTTCGCCCGGGGCTTAATTTCGAACAGGCGCTTGAGGATCTCGATGGCTTCGAATTCATCTGGATCCTTTCGTGGTTTCACAAGAATGCAAATTGGAAGACGAAAGTTTTGCCGCCGCGCGGTTCGACGGTGAAGCGTGGCGTCTTTGCGACGCGTTCGCCATATCGCCCCAACCCGCTCGGGTTGTCGCTGGCACGGTTGGTGAGTGTAAGCGGCCGTACGGTTCGCGTCGCTGAAACCGATCTGATCGACGGGACGCCGATCCTCGATATCAAGCCGTATCTGTCGTACGCCGAAGCGTATCCGGAGGCTGGAGCGGGATGGCTCGAAGCGCTGCGCCACGATTGCGAATCGCACTACACGGTCGAGTGGTCCGATGTCGCGCGCGAACAGATCGCGTGGCTAATCGAACACTATGACATAAATCTTTCCGCGCATGGTGAACGGGTTTTGTCGCGCAACATCGAGCCTCATCCGTACCGCCGCATTTCGATGAACGCTTCTGGCCGGATGGAATTGGCGATCAAATCATGGCGCTTGGAATTCACTCCGACTGCAAAAGGAGTCGAAGTTCAACGCGTCGCGAGCGGCTATTTGGCCGGTGCGTTAAATGAGAGAAATCCCGAGCAGCCGCTTCATGACGAAGCCGCGCATGTCGCTTTTCACGCGCGGTGGCGGCAGGGCGTTTGATCGGATAATGTGCTGACCATGTCCATCGATTCATCCGTGCAAAAATGCCTTGATCGCGCCGTCGCCGCCCTCATGTCCAAACGCGATCCGCGCGGATTTTGGGAGGGTCGTCTCGGGTCGTCGCCGCTCGCAACGGCTGTTACTCTCTGTGCATTTGCGAATGAAGAATTCGACGAGAGCAAACGCACGAAAGCGTTCGCGTACCTCGCTTCCACACAAAATGCCGATGGCGGCTGGGGCGACACTGAAATCAGCAAGAGCAATCTCGCGGCGACGCTGCTTGTGTTGAGCGCAATGAAAAGCAGCGTCGAAATCAGCTCGACTCAGCTCGATAAAGCCAACGCGTACGTTGAAAAACTCGGTGGCCTCCGAGACGGCCTCAAAAATGTTTACGGAAAAGATCTCACGTTCCAAGTCCCGATTCGCATGACCGCCGCGTGTGCCGGATTGATTCCGTGGAAAGACGTTGATGCGCTGCCGTTCGAACTCGCGCTGGCTCCGCGCGGATTGATGGGTGCGCTGCGTCTTCCCGTCGTCAGCTACGCGCTCCCGGCGCTCGTCACCGTGGGCCTCGCGCGCCATGCGAATGCGCCGAGTTGGTTCCTCCCGCTGCGCTGGCTGCGCAACTTCGCGACTGAACGCGCGCTTGATACGATCTTGCAAATGCAGCCGGAAAGCGGCGGCTATCTCGAAGCGATTCCGATCACCGCGTTCAGCCTGCTTGGCCTGAAATCAGCTAAACGCGGCGATCATCCCATCGCCGAAAACGCGCGCAAATTTTTGCGCGCGACGCAGCGCGAAGACGGCTCGTGGCCTGTCGAAGTCAATCTTTCCGTGTGGAATACAACGCGAGCGATCGACGCGCTGCACGCGGCGGGCTTGCTCGAAAAAGTCATGTCGCAAACTGAACGCGACACCACGCGCGACTGGATTCTCGCTCAGCAGACAAAAGGAAAATCCGTCTACTCCGACGCCGCGCCGGGAGGCTGGGGCTGGAATCATTTAAGCGGCAGCGTGCCTGATGCGGATGACACGAGTGGGGCCATACTGGCATTGAGAGCGCTGGGCGTTTCAGAAGAGCATGAGGCCATGCTGAGGGGAAAAGCGTGGCTGCTTTCGATTCAAAACAAGAATGGAGGATGGCCAACATTTTGTAGAGGCTGGGAGACGCTTCCTTTTGACAAAAGTGCGCCGGATTTGACGGCACACGCCCTGCGGGCCTTGACTGAGAGTTTGACTCGAAACTCGGACAAAATTGAAACAGGATACCCACCCGATAACGGGAGCATCGCAAACGGATGGATTTACCTGTTGAATTCAATCAAACACGATGGGGCTTTAAAGCCACTTTGGTTTGGCTGCGAAACGGCTTCGGATCAACTGAATGCCACTTATGGAAGCGCACACACGATCTATGCGATGACTGAAGGTTACAGCACCATCGACTACGATGAATTTGTTGCGGACATGGGAAATAATTGGCGGCCGTTTTCATTTTCAGAGCAGCGAGATCGAGTGATCACATTTATCCTTTCCATCCAAAACCCCGACGGCGGTTTTGGCGGTTGTAAAGGCGCGCCCAGCACCGCCGAAGAAACCGGCCTCGCTCTTCGCGCAATTGCGAATAGTGGTGTAGACAATGCGGACCTGGTTTGTGCGAATGCCGCGCGGTGGCTCGTCGAACATCAACGTGGCGACGGCTCGTGGAATCCCGCACCGATCGGTTTCTATTTCGCCGTTCTCTGGTACTATGAAGATCTCTACCCGCTGTATTACGCCATAGGCGGGTTGGGAAGTTGGCTTAGGGGCAGGGTTGAGTGCCAAGTACCGAGTGCCGAGTAGGTTCGCACCCGCCATCGGTGATAATCGGCCGAACCCAGAATCTTCTATGCAATCAAGGAAATGAACTCGTGTTGACATTGTCGGAATCCATCGTTGTGCAAGCCGCTCCGCCCAGCAGCGGCCTCAACGGCATTATGGCCCCCAACGGCAAAGCCGCCTCGATAAAGGAGAGCGAGCCCACGCCGATGGCCAATGAACTGATCAAACACGCCGGTGAGCGGACCGTCGAAGCGCGCGCGCCAACGCCGTATCAGCACGACGAATGGCGTCCGGCCGGCGATCATTTCAAATCAATTCCCGACACGAAGGACAAGCGCGAGCAGATTCGATTGAAAGCAGTCGATGTCGCGCGCAAACTTCCGCGCACACGTCCGCCGACGAAGCAATCGCTCTCGGCGCTCGCAACTGAAATTCTCGAACCGCTTGGCTACGACCACACGTACATCGGCTTTGCGATGGTCATGCTCAACAACGAATACTGGCGCGAGGAATTCGCCGCCGTTCCGTTCGAAAAGCGTCTTTTCTCGATGCCGCATTGTTTAAAGCAGGCCGAGAATTGCACGGCAAAGATGGATGAAGTTCAACTGCATTGCAACAACTGCGGGCTGTGTTCGATCGCCGATTTCGACGGCGTGGGCAAGCGGCTCGGCTACAACGTGCTGATCGCCGAAGGCATGCCGATCGTGATCAAGCTGATCGCCAGCGGCGAAGTCGAAGCGATCCTCGGGATCGCTTGTTTGAACGTGCTCGAAAAGGCGTTCGACAAAGTGCTGCAAATCGGCATTCCGGCGCTCGCGATTCCGCTGCTGCGCGACACGTGCCACAATACGGAAGTCGACGAAGACTGGGTGATGCAGGCTCTCGGCTACCAGAAAACGGGCGCGAAACGCACACGCAGTTTTGTTCCATTGCTGCGCGAGACGGGGCATTGGTTCGATTCGAAATCGCTTTTTGAAATCGTTCCGCCCGATCGCGAAAACGCAGATCGAAACGACAAAGTCGCTGAAGGCGAACGCATTTCACTGGCGTGGATGCGGAAAGGCGGAAAGCGATTCCGACCGTTTGTGACGGCTGCGGCGTGGCAGGCATTGAGTGAAAACGACGATGTGCCGCTGCACGTGAAACGCGTCGCGGCATCGATGGAAATTTTCCACAAAGCGTCGTTGATTCACGACGACATCGAAGATGATGACGATTTTCGCTATGGTACAGAGACGCTTCACAAGTCGCATTCGGTCCCAGTAGCGTTGAACATCGGCGACTATTTGCTGGGACGTGGTTACCGCATCGTCGCGGACGAAATGGCCGCGATCGGTGCGGAACGCACAGTCAAGATTCTGCGCAAGCTTGCTGAATCGCACGTGAAGCTTTCGGAAGGGCAGGGCGCCGAATTGCTGTGGCGCAAAGGCAAGGACAAGAACCTTCAGCCGATCGAATGCCTGCG
>JANXLS010000681.1 GCA_025355035.1 Planctomycetota bacterium
TGATCCGAGCCAGTTTGTCGCCGGGCATGTTGAGCGATTCTTGAAAAATCTCGAAATCGATAGATCGAATCGAACGCGCTTGGATCGCGATTACCTCAATGTGATTGCGCAGCACGGTGGATGGAAAGTCTCCGTGCAGACGCTCGCGAAGGCGTTGTCGTCAGACGCTAATTACATCCGATCCGACGTTGAGCCGTGGTTGCTGCAAATGGGCTGGGCCGGCATCGCGCCCGGTGGAAGATACCTGACCGACTCCGGTAAGGCGCTTGTGAATTCGGATCGAATTGGAGATCAAAAGTGAAAATTACTGTCAATGTAGGAGAGGAACTTCAGGAATTATTAAAACTCGCATACGCGGCAAAGAGAGCGGTCATCCTGCGCGGTCCCACGGGCGCTGGCAAATCGGAATCGATCGAAGAATCCGCGAAACAACTCGGGATCGACTATCTTTGTCGCGACTTGTCGCTGATGGATGGCCCGGACTTGACCGGCATTCCCCGCGAGAAGGACGGGAGGACGGTATATGCGGTGCCATCTTTTTTGCCGAAAGAAAAGACGAAGGGCTTGCTTTGCTTCGAAGAGTTGAATCGCGCACCACGATACACGCGGGCGCCGTGCCTGCAATTGTTGACTGCACGACGTTTGAACGATTATGTCTTGCCCGAGGGTTGGCTTCCCGTGGCGGCGGTGAATCCCGGCGATGATGACGAATATTGTGACGTTGACGAACTCGACAAAGCCTTGCTCGCCCGCTTCATGGTCGTCGACGTCGTACCGGACGTACGGAACTGGCTGGCGTGGGCAACGAAGAACAACGTTCATCCCGCGGTGATCGCATTTGTCAAAGGCACTCCCGAGATCTTCGAGAAACCGAAGAGCAATCCTCGCTCATGGAAATACGTGAGCGATGTGCTCAAGACCCACGAACTGAAGAATGTCGCGGAAAATGTGTTATTTGCCGCTGTGTATGGCTACGTCGAAAAGCTGGCGCAGGGATTCTTGAGTTTCTATTCAAAAAAGGGCGCGCCTGTAGTTCCCTCTCCGGATCAGATTTTGAACGCGTACGCCTCAGTCAAGGCGACTGTGCTGGAGCTCGCCAAAAACGGTGACACCGCGAATCTCGACAGCCTGGTTTATCAAATGTTGGTGCATCTGCAAAACCCAGCAGATGAGCAAAAAGTGAAAAGCAACTCTGTTGCGATCGAGAATTTGAAGAACCTCATTGCGGATTTGCCAGCCGAATTTGCGAAGAAAATCCGAAAGGACGCGAAATGGATCAACAAGAAATAGTGGCAAAGGAAACGACGACGGCAAACGCATTGGGCCTGGTCGAGATTGGAATTCAGCGGCTGTTGGGGCGCTACCCGCTTTTTGGGGG
>JANXLS010000710.1 GCA_025355035.1 Planctomycetota bacterium
CCATCGGTACATCACTGCTGGCCATCGCCTTAATGTTGTTGGGAAGTATCGCCTATTTTCTGCTCCCCGTCGCATCCCTTCCGCGCGTCGATTTTCCCACATTCGCAATCTCCGCTCTGCTTCCGGGCGGCGATCCGGAAACAATGGCCGCGTCCGTCGCAGCGCCGCTCGAACGCCGCCTCGGCCAGATCGCTGGCGTCACCGAAATGACCAGCGTTTCCGGCGTTGGAACCGCTTCCGTCACGATTCAATTTTCGCTCGACCGAAACTCCGACAAAGCCGCTCGCGACGTTCAAGCCGCCATCACATCCGCGCGCAGCGAACTTCCGACAAATCTCCCCAATCCGCCTATCTTGCGCCGCACCAACCCAGCCGACGCGCCCATTCTCATCATGGCGATCACGTCAGACACCATGATGCCCGAAAAAGTCTACGAAGCCGCATCCACCATCCTCGTTCAACGCATCAGCCAGGTTCAAGGCGTCTCCTCCGTGATCATTGCCGGCGCGCAAAAATCCGCCGTTCGAGTCCAAGTCAATCCCAGCGCTCTCGCCAACATGGGCCTCGGAATGGAAGACGTTCGCGCAACGCTGCTCGCCGCCGACGCTCACGGCCCGAAAGGGAATTTCGACGGCGACCAAACGGCTTACATGATCGAATCGAACGATCAAGTCTACGCGGCAAAAGGCTACGCGCCGCTCGTCCTGAAGTCGAAGGCCGGAAACATCGTCCGCATCCGCGACGTGGCATCCGTGATCGACGGCCCTGTTGACATGCGTAACATGGCCTGGTTCGACCGCGACCGTTGCGTGCTCGTCATCGTCTATAAACAGCCCAACGCGAACGTCATTGAAACCGTTGATAGCGTCAAAGCCATGATGCCGCAGCTCCAAAAATGGATGCCCCCCGGCACAAAAACGACGATCACCAGCGATCGCACCACATCCATTCGCGCATCCGTAAAAGACGTTCAATTCACGCTCATCGTTACTGTCGTTCTTGTCGTCGCCATTGTCTTTATTTTTCTCGGACGCCTCTGGAGCACTTTTGCCGCGGCGTTGACCGTCCCGCTGTCGCTCGCCGGAACCTGCGCCGGGATGTACCTCTGCGGTTACACGATCGACAACCTCTCGCTCATGGCGCTGACCGTCGCCGTCGGCTTCGTGGTAGACGACGCCATCGTGATGATCGAAAACGTCACGCGCCGTCATGAACTGGGCGATCGCCCGCTGCAAGCTGCGTTGACCGGCGCAACACAAATCGGCTTCACGGTCGTCTCGATCAGCATCTCCCTGATTGCCGTCTTTATTCCGCTCTTTTTTATGGGCGGTTTGATTGGTCGTCTCTTTCGCGAATTCGCCGTCACGCTCAGCATGGCCATCGCCGTCTCCGCCCTCGTTTCGCTCACGGTCACCCCCATGGTTTGCGCCTACCTCGCGCGCGACACGTCGCATCGAAGCGAAGCTAAAAACATCATCGAACGTACGAGTGACTTCGTCTTCTCGCACGTGCTGAAAGTGTATGCTTATCTTCTCGACATCGTCCTCGCGCACCGTTTTGTGACGCTGTTTGTGACCGTCGCAACCGTCGTGTTGACCGTCTACCTTTACGTGGTAATTCCCAAAGGATTCTTCCCGCAGCAGGATGCTGGGCGATTACAAGTCTTCACCGAAGCGCCGACGGATACGTCGTTCCAAACGATGGCCGAACGCCAGCGCGCAATCATCGAAGTCATGCTGAAAAATCCGGACGTCAAAACCTGCGTATCCTCGATCGGCGCATCCGGTTACAGCGCCATTGCAAATCAAGGCCGCTTCTTCGTCGAACTCACCCAGCCCGACGAACGCAAACGCGGTATCGACGACATCATCGCCCAGATGCGCAAAGATACCGCCGCTGTGAAGGGCATCAATTTTTTTCCGAAAGCCGTGCAGGACATTCAAATCGGCGGGCGAGCGTCCAAGAACCAATACCAATACGCGCTCAGTGACATCGACTTCACCGAACTTAACGACTTCGCGCCGAAGTTGCTTGCGAAACTGAAGGGCGTCAAAGAAATCATCGGCGTCACAACCGACCAAACGCTCGGCGGCCTTGAAGCGCGTCTCATCATCGATCGCGAAGCCGCGTCGCGTTACGGCATCTCACCCTCCGACATCGATTCCGCTTTGTACGACGCCTTCGGCCAGCGCCAGGTCGCGCTCATGTACACGGACACAGACCAATTCCGCGTCGTCCTCGAAGTCGATCCGAATCTCCTCGAAGACCCGTCGTCGCTCGAAACCGTCTACGTCAAATCGCCCGCCGGCCAGCAAGTCCCGCTCAAGAATCTCGCGAAGTTTGAACGCTCGTCGTTATCGCTGTCAGTGACGCATCAAGGTCAGTTCCCCGCCGTCACCATTTCATACGCACTTGCTCCCAGCGTAGCACTCGGCGATGCCAACAAAGCCATCGAAAAAGCGTTCGAAGAATTAAGTCCGCCCGAAGGTGTCCACGCCAGTTTCCAAGGCAACGCAGCAGCGTTTCAAGATTCGCTTTCGTCGCAAGCAATCCTGTTGCTGACCGCTCTGGTCGCAATTTACATCATTCTCGGAGTACTCTACGAAAGCCTGATCCATCCACTGACGATTCTCTCGACAATCCCGTCCGCCGGAATCGGAGCGTTGCTGGCGTTGATGGGGTTCG
>JANXLS010000712.1 GCA_025355035.1 Planctomycetota bacterium
CGTGCTGCCGTTGTCCGAGAAAAACACGACGATCGTCTTTTCGCTCAATTTCAATTCGTCCAACTTCGCCATGATCCGCCCCACGCTATCGTCCACGCCTTCGACCAGCGCCGCATAGACCGGGTTCGTCTGAAGATCGTCCGGCTTGATCTTCGCTTTGTACTTCGCAATGACCTCTTTCTTCGCTTGAATCGGCGTGTGGACGGCGAAGTGCGCGAGGTACACAAAGAACGGTCGGTCCTTATTTTTTTCGATGAAACCGATCGTTTCGTCGGTTAAACGATCCGAAAGATACTCGCCCTCTTTGCCGCCCGGCAGTGTGTCGATTTTGTAGGGATAAAAATAACTCGGCGGCTGGCCCTTGTGCGTTCCCCCGATATTGATATCGAAACCGTGCTTCTCCGGATAATACTCCGGCCCGCCGAGGTGCCACTTGCCGATGCTCGCCGATGTGTATCCCGCAGGCTTTAGCGCCTTGGCTAGGGTGACTTCGTCCAGCGGCAGATACATCGTCCAATCCGGGATTTTCATTTTGTCTTTTGCGTGGACATGTCCCGGAATCCAATCCGTGAGGTGCAATCGCGCCGGACTGCGCCCCGTCATTATGCTCGCGCGCGTCGGCGAACACACGTTGCATGCCGCATATGCATTCGTGAATTTCATGCTTTGCGTGGCGAGTTTGTCGATGTTCGGCGTCTCATACACGTTGCTGCCGTAGCAATGCAGATCGGTCCATCCCATATCGTCGATCAGAATGAAGACGACGTTTGGCGGCGTCTCGGCAGCGTGTGCTGAACATAAAACCAGGGCAAGACAAAAGAGATGCGCCGCAATCCGCGTTTTCATTTCAATACTCGCTCTCAAAATTAGACCATGAGGAAGACAGTATGTTGATAGTGTCTCATGCGCGCCAAATTAATCCACAGCGTAAGTTTGTGCTCATTTCTCGCGTTGCCACGCCCCGAAAACCGGTGTAAAAAAGTCGCGACGATATAGCAGCCCGTTGAAAAGGGGGCGCATGGAAAAAGCCGAGCGATTTTTGTTCGGATCGAGGCGTCGAGCTTCAAGCGCTATCAGAG
>JANXLS010000723.1 GCA_025355035.1 Planctomycetota bacterium
GCGCGCTCGGCCCCGATACGGAACGCCGCGCGGATCTCGTCGGCGGCGGACGCCGTGCCAGTTTGCGTTTCTGCGGCGTCCTTGTGTTCGGCCAACTCGTCGTCCAGGGCAATGATGCTGTTCAGACTGCATTCCGCTTCGAATCGCGCGTAGTTTTTCAACGCCGCGATTGCGCCAGAGATGGGCGCACTGAATTCCAGCCACGGCGCGAAGAACACTATCGAACCGCGAAGATCTTCCGCGTGCCGAGTGATTTCAGCCGCCCAGATCGCAATCTCGCTGTCCGGATAAGCCGCTTCCAGTTCCGGCTGCAGTAGGCGGGCCTCTTTTTCAACCGCTCGCAATTGGTCATACCGCTCGCGATTGATCTTCTGCGCCTGGCTCATCAGCTCGTTCAAGCGGTCGATAGCCGATTGATTTTTGGAATCATTGGGATGCGCACTCTTCAGCGAAGTGGCCAGGCAGCGCAGGGTGTCGGCAAGTCCGTCGAGCCCTCGATCCGGCGCAGGGGTAATGCGGGCATCGGGAAGCTCTTCCAGTCCTGCGCGCAACGCAATGAGATTTCCCAGCAGATTGCCGCTGTCGACGGTCGAAACGTAATGCGGATTCAGCGGCTGCAGCGTGCGCGTGTCATACCAGTTGAGCAGATGCCCGTGAAACCGTTCTAGACGCGACATGGTGTTTAATGTCGAACTCAATCTGGAAACCAGCGTGCTGAGCGAAATATAGCCAAAATCGTGCGCGGCCAGAGTCGACAGCAACGCCGCGCCCATGTTCGTCGTTGACGTGCGGCTGGCCACCACGGGAGTGGGCGTGAACTGGAAATTATCCGGCGGCAGCCAGTTTTCCTGCGCGTTGACGAAGACGTCGAAGAAGCGCCACGTTCGCCGCGCGACTTCGCGCAGAAACAGCGTGTCCTCGCGGCTGAGTTTTTCAACGCGTTCTTTGCGCGGGCGGCTGACCAGCCACACAATCCACGGCGCGGCGAACCAGAGAAACAGGAGCGGGAGAGCCGCGGGCAGCGCGGCGGGCGCACAATAAAAAACCGCCGCGCCCAGCGCAATCGTGGCAACGACGCTCAGCCGCATGTCATAATACGAACCCGAAATCGTCGTCGCCGCAGTCTGTTCAGCGTCGCTCGCCGTCTGCCATTCCAGCAGGCGCTTTCGCGAAATAAACAATCGCCACTCTGTCCGCGTAATTGCGTCGAGACATTGCGTCGTTTCGAAAGCAAGGGTTGCCAGCACGATGAACGCCTGGGCCAGACTCCACAGGAAATCGAAGAACACGGTTTTCAGATGGTGCCCCAACGGAACCTTCGCACCTTTGTTCGCTAGCTGGGCCAGCGCATTCAACACGGTGGGCAACGCCAGAAGCAGGATTGCCGCCAGCGTGGCAAGACGGGCCTGCGACGGAACCGCCAGCCACGTGGCTGAAAGCATGGCCAGCATGCAGACCGGCGCCAGGCAACGGCGAAGATTGTCGAAGATCTTCCAGCGTGATAGTGGCGAAATGATGCGGACCGATTGAGTTTCCGTCATCGTTCAGTGCCTCCGGAGGTTCAATATAAAACGGCTGCTACCCGGCGCGTGGCGCGTTGGGCAGCAACCAGCGTGCAATCTGCCAATCCCCGCGCATCCAGCGGTGCCGGCGTTTGGCGTCCGCGTTGAAACGCGACGGATAATCCTCGAACAATTCCACGTCGCTGAGCAGGCCTGCGCGCGCGTAACAGCCCTCAATGAGATCGTGGCTGAGAATCCTGTTCTCCGGAAAATGCGAACTGGCTCGTTCGAACGCGTCAACGTCATAAATGCCCTTGCCGACAAACGAGCCTTCGCCAAAGAGATCCTGATACACCTCCGATACGGCGCGGGTGTACGGATCGACGCCTGCGTCGCGCGCATAAATGCGCACGAACCAGGTGCGTCGCGCGTGACTCAGGTTCACCGTGACACGCGGCTGTAAAATGCCGTATCCCGCAACGACGCGGCCCAGTTTGGGGTCGAATACCGGCTGATTCAAAACATGCGCCATCGCGCTCACGAGTTTCCGCGCGGAGTCTCGCGGCAATTGCGTGTCGGTGTCGAGCGGAATCACGTATTTTACGGAAGACAGCGTTGCGAGATTCCCTTCGCACAGCATGAAATTCTCTTGCCCTTTTCCCCCCAGCAGTTGATTTAAATGGCCCAGTTTGCCGCGCTTGCGTTCGTAACCCATCCAGGCGTTTTCGTTCGCATTCCACAGCCGCGGACGATGCAGCAGATAGAAAATGCCCGACCGGTCCATCGCGTAGCGGGCATTCAACGCGCGCACCTGTTCTTGAAGATAGTGGAGCACATCGAGATCGCCGGGCAACAGTTCTTTATCCGCGTCGCGGAAGTCTGTCAGAAGCGCGAAATAAAGGTTCGGATCC
>JANXLS010000725.1 GCA_025355035.1 Planctomycetota bacterium
CCCGGCGCGGCGCATCTTTGTCTCCATCCATTAGAAAAACGCTCTAGAAAACCGGTTCAGGAATGAATGATTGTCCTGCTCGAAGTTTCAACGCAACCTGCGCCAACAATTCCGCCGAATTCTCGACATCTTGCAAGCTCACCATTTCGACGGGCGAATGCATATAGCGATTGGGTACCGAGAGCAGTGCTGCTGCGCAACCGCTGCGCGAGACCTGGATCGCTCCGGCGTCGGTGCCCATGATGCAGCCGTCGCCGCTGAGTTGGTACGGGATGTTGTGGGCGTCGGCAGTAGATTCCATCATATCGGCCAGCGGCAAATTGATGTTCGCACCGCGATGCAGGATCGGACCTGAACCCAGTTTGAAATCGCCGATCATCTTTTTATTCTCGTTCGGATAATCCGTCGCGAAGCCCACGTCGACCGCGATACCCACGTGCGGATTAACCGAGTAGGCCGATGTTTGAGCGCCGCGAAGCCCCACTTCCTCCTGGACAGAACACACGGTAAAAAGTGCGACGTCCATCGTCGCATCCTTATTCTGAGCGCGTGCGGCATGAACTTTTCGCAGCGCTTCAAGACAGACAAACGCGCCAATTCGGTCGTCCATTGCGCGAGCGATCGCGAGGTCATTGGGCATGCGTTGGTAGCCGGAGGTGTGTGTGATGGGGTCGCCGGCGCGGACCCATTTCATCGCTTCTGCTTTGTCTTTAGCGCCGATGTCAATAAAAAGATCCTCAATCTTCGCCCCTTTGGTTCGTTCGTCGGGCAGCGTATTGTGAATCGGTTTTTTGCCGATGATGCCCAGCACCGGACCGGTGCGCGTGTGAATATGGACGCGATGCGCCCAATGCTGCAACGGATCGGACCCGCCGATCCGGGTCACCCAGACAAATCCCTGATCGTCGATATACTTGACCATCAAACCTATTTCGTCGACATGTCCACACAGCATCAAACGAACCGCCCCGGTCGGATTTATGACGAACCATTGATTGCCGTGAACGTCGCGATGCACTTCATCAGCGAATTGGGCGTAATGCGAGCGAATGACATTTTGAATCTTCGCCTCGAAACCCGAGGGGGATGGCGTGGCAAGCATGTCCTCTAAAAAAGCAAGTGATTCATCGCACGGAAGCGGCATCGGAACTCCTTGGCTGAAAATGAATGAGGGCAACAAATGTTAAAGAACGGTTTTAATCAGTGCCTTTGAAATCGTCAATCGCCGAATCGATTTGGGGATCGAGGTAAAAAGTAATTGAAAGTGGTTTGAAAAAAGAAACGATTATGATAAAAAGTTTATAGCGTGATCCTGATGCGCATCCCTTCCGGATAGTGTAACGGTAGCACAAGGGTTTTTGGTACCCTTCGTCTAGGTTCGAATCCTAGTCCGGAAATTATAAAGACTTACAAATAAACGACTTATGTGAACTAAAAAATAAATGTTACATACCAATGTTACATACTTTGCCCGACCCTAATGTCATGCCCCCACCCACGTTCCCCTTTAGCCGTCAGCGTCTTTAAATTTAAATCCCGCTGCGCCGTATGATCCTTCCATGAAATCCGACGATAAAATTGGCGCAGCGGTACCCATTCTTGGATACGATGCAGAGACTCAGCAGAACGTTGCAAAGGCGTACGCTGTCGTGATCTACAATCCGGGAACATTGAATTTTGATGATGGACGGATGTTCAGTCTTTTCATTCAAATGTTGGCTTTGGCCCTGGTTGCTGGAGGCGTTCTCTTTTTCGTTATGTATCGCCTCATCGAATATCCCTACCAGCAACTCAATAGCGAACTTGATAAGGCACTTCGTGAAAATCGTGAGCAAGCCAATGTGCGAGTTCGTCTTCCTGTTCTGCACAACATGATCACCAACATCAACAGTTTACTTTCGCGAGCAGCACACGCTGGACAAGCACAATCAGGTGGCGAAGCCGGACGCGGATCTAAAA
>JANXLS010000776.1 GCA_025355035.1 Planctomycetota bacterium
AATGGAAGTTTACCTGTGGCGCACACAATCTGCTGAAGCTCTGGCGAAGTTCAAGATAGTCTGAAAAGCGAAACAAAAAAATCCGGCAAAGTAACACGGACCGTTAGAATACTTGTCGCGTTGGTTTGAGCGACAGGCTCAAAGACTTAAGCAATTCTGCAGCGTATTATTTTACAGGCCCTTAGATTCGCACCGATGCTTCGCGCAGCAACGCTGCAAATTTCTTTTTCTCAAGAAGGAGTTCGTGCTCGTCCGGCGTTTCGAATTCATTCGCCAGAAGATTGTTCAAGATTGTTTGGAAGCCTTCCGTAAGCTTCTTCAAAATCGTTTCGACCTGGCTTTTCGATTTTCCAAAACGTTCGCACAACGCTTCGATCGTCAGTCCGTCCCGCAGTTTCGCGACGAAGATTTCATAAGCCGGTTCGCTGCCGAAACGCTGCGCGTGGAGCGAGCGAACTTGTGCGAAAAGATCGAGAGCCCATTGCCGTTCGTACTCGTGCTCGGCGGTGGCAAGGTGCCCGGGTTCGATCCCGGCATCGATCCGCTGATCCAGCGAAACAGTGCGGGCCCGACGCGGAGAGCCTCCGCCCGGATTTTCATTCAACGCAGCGCCTGCGGCTTTTTTTCCCGGCGTTCGGTCGGGTTTGGTGCTGTTGAGGAGAAAGAATTTAAAGACCGTCAGCAACCAATTGCGAAAACGGCGCTGGTCGTCTCGGACCGGTTTTTGCAACAACGATTTTTCCATCAGATACAGAAAGAAGTCCTGAACAATATCCTCTGGATCGCGTTGGCGAACGTTCAGCAGCGCACACATGCGTCCAGCGTAAATGACCAATGCCTTGCGATACCGTTCCGACAACTGTCCGAACGCCAGGTCGCGATATTGCGCGTCCTTGATTTGGGATATAAGCGTCCAGGACGTTTGAGGGAACATGCTTTGTCTCCTTTCTAAGAGCGCTTTAAACTAACCGTCCGGCGTATCTTCGTCCAACGAAACATCCGACGCGCGCAGCGATTCAAGGAATGCGTTGCGAAAGGCACGGGCATCGGCGAATCGCGATGTTTCAAGGTCGTCGCGCAGGCGTTCTTGAAATCGAGTTTCCGATTCGCCTTCCCGACGCGCAGTTTGACTTTCAAATAATGCGCGGCGCAACACAGTTTGAACCGGGTGAGGCAAACGTTCGAATTTCTCCGACAGCATGACGGGCGCGTCCAATTTTGCTGCAAGATGAGCCAAGGTCGGACCAATCTGTTTGTCACTCAATTTCTCAAGCGCCACAAAGAGGTCCGGCCGAACAAAATCTCCGGTCAACACCCAATAAAAAATCGCCGCCATTTCAAACACGTCCGTCGCGCGGCTGAAATTTCTATAGAGTGTTAAATGCTCGCCGGCCCAAAACAGCGGCGCTTCCTGTTCGCGTCCTGTTTGCACGGACGGATCGCGAAGTCCAGCGCTTTCAAGTGCGACAATCACGCCGTAATCTGCAAGTTTTACCTCAACAGGATTCAGCGAGACGATTAAAATATTGTGAGGCTTAAGCTCGCGATGAGCCAGCCCCTGTAAATGAAAAAACGCGAGGGCATTGAGCGCGCCCAACAGGATCGGCGCGGCTGTCTGCAGCGCGACGGGACCCTCAAAGCCCGCCACCCAATCGGCCAGATTGCCGCCGGAAATGTACTCGGATACGAAATAGAAATTGCGCCCGGATTTCCCGTGAGCCAGCAACGCGGCGAATTGAGATGTGGCCGCGTGTGCGATTCGACTCATTTCCTCCCGCAGACGCGATATGGATTGTTTCGCGGGAAGTTGTTTCGGTTTGAATACCTTGATCGCGACCGCTTGGTTTTTAAGCGTCTCCACGCCTTCGTACACGTCACCCAATCGTCCGAATCCGATCCGGCGAACGATTGTGTATCCGGGTATGGACGGCCCATTGAATACGGCGGGTAGCAGGGAAGTGGACTCATTAAGAGTCCTGGCGTCATCGTCAAAGATGCCCAACAGTGCATCCAGCGGCAAATCCTGTTCTTTCATACAAAAGGTGGACTTATTCGTAGGCCCAAGATTGACGTGATAGTCGGGGATGGAGCTGACGATTTCGCTCAGCCCATTGTGGCCGGAATGTGCGATTTGGATACGCAATGTCGTCGTGCCGACCCGTATGAGCTGTCCGGAATGGACCTCGATCGCACGCGTTTCGTCGGGATCTTGAATCGCTCCCGACGGAATTTTTCGCCGTGTTCCACCGTAACTAGTTCCTGTTCCCCAATCCATATTTC
>JANXLS010000782.1 GCA_025355035.1 Planctomycetota bacterium
CCACGGATCAAGCAGCGCCAATATGGCCATTTCGTCGGTGTCGCGTAATGCGACGAGCGCTTCCTCAAAGCCGCACGGTTCGCGGATTGAACGATCCGGTTCGTCGTCGTTGAGCCGCAGTTTCCACAAGCCGGACGCTGACGACCAGCGCCACAACACTCGCGGCACTAATTGCCCGGAGAGCGCCGCCGTTGTTTGGCGCAACGCTTCCAAAGCCCGCGCTTCTTCGATCGTGCGCAGGTGAATCCCCGGCAGCCGCGCTTTGAGCGCGGCCACCAGGTCATTGAGTACCTCCATTAATTTACCTCCACAAGTACAGGTTGATGTGCCGCCACACACGGCAGCACGGCGTCGGGACAGATCGCAGCAAAGTCCAGCGGCGGCAGCGCGGCTTGCACGCGCGCACTGCTGATCGGCGGGAGTTCGCCCGAAAACGCGTTCATTGCAATTTGTCCGAGCGCTGAATTGATCTTGCCGGCGTGGGCCAGCGCGGCGATGACATCGAGATCCGCTTGCGCCACCAGCGCCAAATCCAACTCAGAATTCCGCGCTTTGCGCAGGAGGTCGGAGGTGTCGGCACTGAGGCTGCGCGCAAACGTTTTGATACGGTCCAACTGCGCGACAAGTTCTTTCCAGCGATTTCCGGCCTTGCGCGCTGAGAGCTTTTCGCTGTCGGCGGACATTTCGCGGATTTCGCTGACGATGGCGTCGAGATACTTGCGGACGGATTCGACGAGCATCTCCTGGGCTTTGTCGCGGATGAGCGTGTTGTCGGCACCGATTTCAGCGGTGATACACTCGCCGCCGAGATCCTTGATGAACGCCGCGACACGATTCATTAAAACGCGGTTTTCCTCCGGCACGAAATAGACCGCGCCGGAATGGCGAAGCGCGATCATTCCTTTTTGACGATCAAAGATTCGGCGCACTACTTTCGTCAGATCAGCGGGCAGATACAGGCCGCCATATCGCGAGAACAATTCGCTCACGCGCTCCAGCAGCGTGGGATTGTCCGCGCCCACCGTCTCCGCCCCTTTGTCGAACCAGAAAGCCGAGTCGAATTCGTATCCCAGATGTTCCGCTTCGCGGAAGCGACGGGAAAGTTGCCACGTCCAGCGCTCGGGCGTTTCTTCGATTTCGTCGATCAGTCCCTCGGCCTGCAATTGGTTTTTGGCGCGGGAGAAGCAATAGCGTTTGGACAAATCATGTGCGAGCATCGGATCGAGATTGGATGCTTCGAGCGCCGAGCGCACGCGCTCGGTGGTGACTGCAGCCAGTTTGTCGGTGAAGAAAACGGTTCCGATTTGATTGATAGTTTTCACGAATGTCTCCGAAATGAGTGCGGCGGCGGTTATGTGCGCCGGGACATGAGTCGCAGCAAAAGGAACGCTGCTGACAAAACCGCGCCGACCACGAGGCCGGCGAGAAAATCGCCGGGATGGCCAGCGTGAGCGATGACGAACATGTAGTCCTCCTTTTAAATTGGGGTTGATGTGAACGCGTCGATCAGCGGACGGCGAGCCGCAAAACGATGCGATCGCCCTGGCGCTCTTCCCGCGTAACGCGGTATCCGAGTCGCTGTGCTTCCGACAACGCTTTGGCGCGGGCCAGTTCGCGCTGAAAGCGCTTGGAATCAAAATCGCTGGGCGCGTTTACGCTCCACGCAGATTGCGTGGATGTTCGGCTGAATTGAACGACGCCCGCCGCGACAGCC
>JANXLS010000783.1 GCA_025355035.1 Planctomycetota bacterium
ATTCTCATTTGTGATTTGTCATTGAACGAAATGCAGCGCGTACTCAGACAGGATTTATATAAAATGAATTATCACTCTTTTTCCCGGCGTCAATTTCTGACTGCATCTGCAGGCGTGCTGGCTTCTACGGCGTTGCGCGGGGACGATGTTGTTTCGCCAGTGTTGAAGGGGAAGGCGGAGCACTGCGTGTTCGTCTGGCTGGGCGGCGGGATGTCGCATGTGGATACGTTTGATCCGAAGAAGCGCGGGGATGCGGCGAAGAAGATTGCGGGGTCGTATTATCCGAGCATCGATACGGCGGTGAAGGATGTGAAGGTCTGCGAGCATTTGAAAAAGCTTGCGCCGTTGATGGATCGCGTGACGGCGGTGCGAACGATTCATCATGAAGTGATCGACGAACACGCGGCGGCGGTTAACCGCATGCACACGGGACGGCCGGTCAGCGGGACGGTGATTTATCCCTCGATCGGATCGATTGTCGCTCATGAACGCGGGGCGGCAGAGGATGGGGCGCCTCCGTATGTGTTGATTGGTTATCCGAACGTGACGCGCGGACCGGGATTTTTGGGATCACGCGACGGCTACCTTTATTTGACGGACACGAGTCAGGGGCCGGCTGGACTTTCTCGGCCGGACGATGTCACGCCGGAGCGGCAGGCGCGGCGCGAAGCGTTTCTTGCTCAGACGAAGCAGAGCGCTCAGGCGCGATTGGGCGACGACAGCCGGGTTCGCGATTACGCGAGCGCGGTTGAGCAGAGTTTAAAATTGAGCGGACCGGAATTCTCGCGCGTGTTCAAACTCGACGAGGAGAAAGCGGAATTGCGGAAGGAGTATGGTGGTGAATTCGGGCAGCGGTGTCTGTTGGCGCGGCGCTTGATTGAGCGGGGGGTGCGCTTTGTTGAAGTGTCTCACAATCTCAATTTTATTAATGGAACGGGCTGGGACGCGCATAACGGCGGGATTCAGAAGCAGCACGAATTGATCATCGAATTGGACATCGCAATGTCGGCGCTGATGCGCGATTTGGAAGCGCGGAAGATGCTGGACAAGACGCTGATTGTCGTTGCGACGGAGTTTGGGCGGCCGCCGGAGTTTGACAGCGGTGGCGGGCGCGGGCATCACGGGCAGGCGTTTTCGGGCGTGATCGCGGGCGGCGGGTTGAAGCATTGTGGGGCCTTTGGAACGACCGACGAGGTGGGGCGGAAGATCGCGGGAGATCCGGTTGGCGTGCCGGACTTTTTTGCGACGATTCATGCTGCGATGGGGATTGATTACGGCAAGTCGCTGCATGATGGGGACCGCCCGGTGCCAATTACGGATCGCGGGATGCCGATCGCTAAATTGTTTGCGTAAGAACCGCTGAAAAACGCCAAGGAGTTCCACGAGATGCCATTTCCGTCGTATTTTGAGTAGAGCCGTTTATTTTGATTGTCTAAAA
>JANXLS010000801.1 GCA_025355035.1 Planctomycetota bacterium
CGGTGATCGGACTCCAACCAAATGGATGATCGAGAAAAGCGTCGAGCGCCTGGACACGCGTTGCCGCGAGTCCGGGCGGACCTTTACCGTTCACGCGGGACTTGATGGCGTCGCGCAGATCGTTGTCGAGTTTCGTATAGGCGTCCTTCAATTCCTGCCTCATGGGACACGGAATCAAAACACGTTCCAACGTCGGCAGCGCCGGGCCGAGTTCCTCAAGCGACATGAACACGGCGCGGTCAAGAAGGAAGTGGTTGAACAGATCGGGCGAAATGCCGGGGCGCGGACGCTCGTCGGTCTTGTACTGTTTCCGGCGTCCGCACGCGCCGCGTTCAATTCGACCGGTGAAATCGTCGGCGATGTTGCGCACAATTTTGTGCTCCATCACCCCGTACTTTGTGACAAAACTGCGCTCGTTCCTGGAGATAGCAGAGATTCGTGACCCTTTCAAATTCTGAATGTTGAATCCACGCTGGTTCAACAGGTCCGCGGACATGCGCCATAAAGGAGCGTGCAGATCAGACGCCTTGCCGCCGATCAACGTGCCGGTGAGCGCGATGGTGTACCGGCACGCCGACGCCAATGTACCGAACGCTTGGCCTTGCTCCGTTTCACTGCCAGCAAGTTCGTGGACTTCGTCCGCGATGAACAGATCGAAGTCGCCTTTCATACGGCGTTGTACATAGCGGTCGATGTGCGGATTCTTCCGGAAGCCGCGCGCATTCGTCGCCAATTTGTCGCCGCAACCGGCGCACGTTGCCGGTTCGTTTCCGGCGATGTAGTCGGCGTACGCGACCGGCTCGGGATTGTTTTCGCTTGTTTGGGGAACATGACCGCAGCGCGCGCAGGCGGCGACATCGACGACTCGACTGACTTCGAGAATTGTGCCGTTGTCGGTCGGGATTTCGCGCCGGTCGTTGTCGTCGGGCTGCATGTCGTCAATCGAATCAAGCCGAACACGCAGCTTCATCTTCCGTTTCGACGCACACGGCATCGCGACATCGAAGCCCAATTTTGCCGTGTCCTTGCCAATGACGGCGACCATCGGCGCGGCTGAGTTTCTGGCGGCATTTTCGAATTTCAGCAAGTCAGTGAAGTTGCGG
>JANXLS010000856.1 GCA_025355035.1 Planctomycetota bacterium
CGAAACGGTGCTGACGATGACCATCGAAGTTGCTGGGAAGAAAGTTCTCGAACACACGTTTAATGAGCCG
The DNA here is from genome assembly GCA_025355035.1 of Planctomycetota bacterium. Classification (GTDB taxonomy): domain Bacteria; phylum Planctomycetota; class SZUA-567; order H5-PLA8; family H5-PLA8; genus JANXLS01. Next base: position 71 of record JANXLS010000856.1, read on the forward strand.
AGCAAATTCGAAAATCTGTCAGCCGAATTCGAATTGCCGCCGGGCGGTGAAATAACGCTCAATTACTCCCACGGTGCCCCCATCAAAGAAAAGCCCATGAGCGTCTTGTTCAAAGCGCTTCGACTCCAGAAAAAATGAGCGTCATTTTTTCGGACGACAAACCAGCGAAATCACCAGGTTGCAGGTCTGGATTGGAATGAAATTCAACGGGAAGAATTTCTTAATTTCGACGTCGAATTCCTTCTTCAGCGCAAAGATGATTTCTTCGGCCAGATTGACGTGCTCGGATTCGACAATGAAATCGTAGGACATTTTGTTGCGCTTTTCAAAGATGCGTCGCGCGGAGATGTTTCGAGCAAACGTGTAGGCCATGCTGCCTTCACACGGAATCACGACCTGAAAGAAACCGTCGGGCTTCAAGACGCGGCGCATTTCTTTCACGGCCAGCGGCAGATTGGGCAGATGTTCAAGAACGTGAACCGCAACCGCGCGGTCGAAACTGGCGCTCTCGCAGGGCAACCCCGCTTGGACATCGCCAACGAGAACTTCAACCTGCGGATGGCGTTTCTTGATTTCAGCAGCCATCTCGGCGCGCAATTCGTTCGCAACGTAGGACTGTTTGGAGAGGTCTTCGAATTCGATGTGGGCACCCAAGCCTGAGCCGATCTCAAGTGTGCGCGTTCCGGGTTTGATCGTTTCGGTGAACGCGCCTTTGTGGTTGAACGCTTCAACCATTCCGTATTTATTGGGAAGCACCTGATGCCAGTGGAACATGAAATCTTCGCGCGCGCGCTTTTGCTCCTCGGTCAGAACCGGCGTCTCTTTCGGCCATTGGTACATTGGGGTGGTGCGTTTGATTGCCATGCGAATGCTGATCTCTTCCCGAAATGATGCGACTTGAATGAACGTAAATTCATGGTCATTTTACTGGATTATCTACGAGCCGCAATACAATGTTACTCTTTCTAAAAGGCTTCTTGGAGATCCTACTTTGCGTTGTTTCGTGACCGGCTGCGCGGGATTCATCGCCAGCAACCTTGCCAATCGTCTTTTGAGTGATGGACACACTGTCGTCGGATACGATAATTTCTCGACGGGCCAGCAGGCGTTTCTCGCCAAGGCGATCCTGAATCCGAACTTCTCAATCGTTCGGGCCGATCTGCTTGAATTGGATACCTTGAAGTCAGCGATGCAAGGTTGCGAAGTCGTGTACCATTTGGCTGCAAATGCTGATGTACGCTTCGGCACGGACAACCCGCGCCGCGATCTCGATCAAAATACGATTGCGACTTACCACGTACTGGAGGCCATGCGCGCGAACGGAATCAAGAAGATCGCGTTCTCCTCGACGGGTTCGGTGTACGGCGAAGCGGCCGTCATCCCAACGCCGGAGGACTGCCCCTTCCCCATTCAAACGTCGCTTTACGGCGCTTCGAAACTCGCCGGCGAAGGATTGATTGCCGCGTATTGCGAAGGCTTCGGCTTCCAGGCATGCATCTTCCGCTTCGTTTCGATTTTGGGCGAACATTATACGCACGGTCATGTCTTTGATTTCTACAAGCAATTAAAGGAACACCCGGAGCGATTGAAAGTCCTGGGCAACGGGAAGCAGCGCAAGTCCTACCTTTATATACAGGACTGTATCGACGCGATTGCGGTTGCGATGGAGCGATCGACGGCTAAGGTCAATATCTACAATCTCGGCACTGACGAATATTGCGAAGTGAACGATTCGATCGGTTGGATCTGTGCCGCGATGGGCGTTAAGCCGACGTTGGAATACACGGGCGGCGACCGTGGCTGGATCGGTGACAATCCCTTCATCTTCCTCGACACCAAACGCATCCGCTCATTGGGATGGAATCCGAAACTCACGATCCGTCAGGGTGTCGAAAACACAGTGAGCTTCTTGGAAAATAATCCGTGGGTTTTCATCCATCGATGAGCGATTCGCGCAGCGATTCAAAAGCGCCGATTCCTTGCCCAATCTGTTCATCCCCGACTGAACCGGCCGGGGTTCGGACGGGCAAAATGCTTAACGTCGAATTCCGCTTTCGGCATTGTCCGGCGTGTCGATATACGTATATCGAAAATCCCGCGACGGATCTCGCGGCGATTTACGACGAAAAATACTATCGAGGACAAGGCGCGGATCCGCTGCTCGATTACGTCAACGAACTCGAGCATCCGGATGCCACCGTGCGAGAGTACGAATGGCGGGGTGTGCTGGAAACCGTCAGTTCGCTGGTACCGCTGAATACGGAGACGCAGTGGTTGGATTTCGGATGCGGCAACGGCGGCCAGGTTCGCTACGTTCGCGGCCACTCGCCATGCCGGGCCGTGGGATTCGAAGAAGGCTGGGTCGCTGATTTGGCGCGTATTAAAGGCATCCCTATTCTCAAACAAGGCGACCTTCCGTCGCTCAAGGGATCATTCGATATCGTGACCGCAATAGAAGTGGTCGAACACATTCCTGATCCGCTCGACTGTCTGAAACAGATTCGTGAACTACTGAAACCGGGCGGATTGCTTTTTCTAACGACTGGAAATGCGGAGCCGGTTCGAAACAAAGTAGCGAGATGGGGCTATGCAACACCAGAAATCCACGTGAGTTTTTTCGAGCCGCAAACATTGCAACGGGCGATGGCAGCGACCGGATTCCGGACTGAATTTCGCAATGCGTTGCCCGGTTTCACGGATATCATCCGGTTTAAAATTCTGAAGAATCTGGGGATTAAACGGCGAGGTATATTCGAGCGAATCCTTCCCTGGAGCCTGTTGAGCCGAATGGCCAACAGCAAATATAAAGTCACCGCTCATCCTATCGGATGGGCGATTTAACTCTGGATGAACCGCTATTGCGTTCACTGAAAAAAGAGTCGTTTATGGTGCTCGAACAAAAAAATATCGTCATCACCGGGGCTTCGCGAGGACTGGGCAAGACAATTGCCCGGGAATGTTGGCAGCAGGGAGCCAATCTATTGCTTGTCGCGCGATCGAAAGAGTCGCTCGAAGCGTCGCGCGACGACCTTCAGAACTCACCGGTTCGGCCCAAGCAGACGGTACACATTTGCGTCGCCGATTTATCGAAGGAAAGTGCCTCTCTGACAGTGGTCAATAAAGCGTTGACGCACTGGACGGACGTGCATGGATTGATCAACAACGCGGCCATTCTCGGGCCGATCGGCAAAGCATGGGAAAACGACTGGAAAGAATGGGAAGCGACCATGCGGGTCAATCTCTATGCCCCCGTCGAACTGTGCCGCGCATTCGCACCGTGGATGATCCAATCGGGACGCGGTTCGATCATCAATCTCAGCGGCGGCGGAGCGACGGGAACGCGCCCAAATTTTTCAGCATATGCGACATCGAAAACGGGCCTGGTGCGCTTTACGGAGATTCTCGCCGACGAATTGAAAGGCACTGGTGTCCGGGCAAATTCGATATCGCCGGGCACGCTCGCCACAGACATGTTGAAACAAATCATCGATGCGGGTCCGGTTAAAGTCGGTGCGGACGAATACGATCGAGTCTTGGCGTACGCGAAGAACGACTCATCTCAGCGGGAAAAAGCGGCGCAACTCTGCACCTTCCTGCTGTCCGACGCGGCGAAGGACGTCACTGGCAGAATCCTTGCGGCAATTTGGGATCCATGGAAGGAACTCGTCCAACACGCTGACGAGTTGATGAAATCCGACATCTACACCCTACGGCGGATTCTGCCCGGCGATCGACAGAAAAAATGGAACGAACCGGCCGCAAGTGGAGCTCCGTCAGACATTTTGCGCGACACCAACAAGACTTCGAATTGCAACGCGAAAACTGAAATCACGAACATTGCTGTCGTAGGACTCTGGCATCTCGGGACAGTAACGGCTGCGTGTCTGGCGCAGTCCGGACACGCTGTGGTGGGGATAGACGAAAACGTCGAGACGATCGCTGGGTTAAAGAACGGATTTTCGCCGGTTTTGGAACCTGGTCTCAACGAATCGGTTGCAGCCGGAATCAGCGCTGGCACACTTTCATTTTCAACTGATTTTTCCAAGGTCGCCGGGGCACAACTTGTTTGGATCACGTTCGACACACCCGTTGACGACGACGACAACGCGGATGTTGAAAGCGTCTATGAACGCGTAAAGCAACTCTTCCCTCATATTCACAACGATGCGCTGGTCTTGATTTCGTCTCAGCTTCCCGTCGGCTCTGTGCGGTTGCTCGAAGACGCGTATAAAGCGGCGCATCCCAAGGGAACCGTTCGATTCGCCTATTCACCGGAGAATTTGCGCTTGGGCAAGGCGATTGAAGTTTTCACAAAACCCGACCGCGTGGTCGTGGGCGTTCGGACCGAGCACGATAAGGAATTGCTGACCCGGATCTTTGGAGCGTATACCAACAACATCGTTTGGATGTCCGTTGAAGCAGCGGAAGTGACGAAGCACGCGATCAACGCGTTCCTCGCAACGTCGGTGACTTTCATTAACGAACTGGCGTCCATCTGCGAGCACGTTGGGGCGGATGCGCGGGAGGTGGAGCAGGGATTAAAGAGCGAATCACGCATCGGACCGCGAGCATATCTCCGCGCGGGCGGCGCGTTCGCAGGAGGAACGTTGGCGCGCGACGTCGCATTTCTCGTCGACATCGGCAAACGGGAAAGTTTACCAACCGATTTGTTTTCGGCAGTGCGCACCGGAAACGCTGCGCATCGCAATTGGCCGCGCCGTAAACTGGAGGACGTTCTCGGCTGCGATTTAAAAGGAAAGCGCGTGGCCGTGTTGGGACTGACGTACAAACCCGGAACGAGTACACTGAGACGCTCAACGGCAGTGGAATTTTGCAGTTGGCTGCATGAAAAAGGGGCGACCGTCAGCGCTTACGATCCATCAGCCGAAGCGTTGCCCGAAGCCTTGCAGTACATTCAACGCGAATCGAACTTGATCCGTGCGTTGAAAGACGCAGACGCGGCGGTGATTGGAACCGAGTGGAGCGAGTTTAAAACATTGGCAGAAGCAGACGTGGTTAAAGCGATGCGACAGCCGATCGTTTTGGATGCGGGAAGTTTTCTCGAAGGCAATTTGAGTCGCGACGGATTGATTCAGTATTTCAGCGTCGGGCGAGCGAAGGGAAAAACGGTATGAAGCTTTCGGGACGGAAGGCGCTGATCACCGGCGCGAGTCAAGGCCTGGGCGCGGCTATTGCGCGGGCGTTTGTTGAGAACGGCGCGAGCGTGATGCTCTGCGCGCGCGGCGACGAACTTCTGCAGAACGTTCGCGCGGAGTTGTCGGAACTCGCCGCAGGCCGATCGCTGGTTCTCGCACAAAAGGCCGACGTTTCGAAGCCCGACGATATAGACGCGGTAGTCGCGCGCTCGATCAAGGAACTCGGCGGATTGGATATCCTCGTCTGCAACGCGGGCGTGTACGGGCCGAAAGGCCCGATCGAAGAAGTGCCCTGGGACGAATGGGTTCAGGCGATAAACATCAACATCCACGGCGTGGTGTTACCGTGCCGCGCCGTGTTGCGCCATTTCAAAGCGCAGAAGTACGGGAAGATTGTTTTGCTTTCGGGCGGCGGAGCAACGAAACCACTACCTTTCGTCAGCGCGTACGCAGCGTCCAAAGCGGCGGTCGTTCGTTTCGGCGATACACTGGCGGAGGAAGTCGCAGGATTCAACATCGATGTGAATTCAATCGCGCCGGGCGCGTTGAACACGCGGATGGTCGATGAGATTCTGGCGGCCGGACCCGAGAAGGTAGGACAGAAGTTCTACGATCAAAACGTGAAGTTTAAGAGCGGCGCATCAACGCCGCTTGAAAAGGGTGCTGCGCTGAGTGTGTATCTGGCATCATCCGAAAGCGATGGGATCACCGGAAAACTGATCAGCGCGCAGTGGGACCCGTGGACGGATCTGGCAGGATACAAGCAGGAGTTGAAGGACTCGGACATTTATACACTGCGACGAATTGTGCCGGAAGATCGCGGCAAAAAATGGCAGGTAAAAAATGAGTAACCGCTGCGAGGGTGGACTGCGGTGAAGTCGTCAATGAGTCTATGGGCCCGGAGAACATTTTATGAATGTCGGAATTATTGGTTGCGGATTGATTGGACAAAAGCGCGCAAAGGCGCTCGCCGGGGCGACGTTGGTTGCCTGCACGGACGCAAATCCAATGCGGGCGGCGGCGCTCGCGAAGATGTATCCGGGGTGCGTTGCCGAACCGGACTTGCGCGCGTTGTTGGGACGCAACGACATCGACATTGTGATTGTCGCAACGATCCACAGCGTTTTGGCGGAAATCACACATTCAGCGATTGAGGCCGGGAAGCACGTCTTTGTTGAAAAGCCGGCGGCTCGATTTGCAACGGAACTCGATCCGGTCATTCAAACGGCGGATCGTGTCGGCGTGAAGGTTCGCGTGGGGTTCAATCATCGCTATCATTTCGCGTTCCGAAAAGCTCGCGAAATTGTCGATTCAGGAGCGCTGGGAGAATTGATGTTTGTCCGCGCGCGATACGGGCATGGCGGGCGCATTGGCTACGATAAGGAATGGCGTGCGACGAAGGCTCTTTCGGGCGGCGGCGAATTGATCGATCAGGGCGTTCACATCATCGATTTGGCGCGCTGGTTCCTCGGCGATTTTGTGGATGTCGAAGGATTCGCGCCGACGTATTTCTGGGACATGGAAGTCGACGACAATGCGTTCATGTTGTTGAAGACGGCGAAGAAACAGACCGCCTTTCTCCACGCCAGTTGCACGGAATGGAAGAATCTGTTTTCGATGGAAATCTACGGTCGGCAGGGGAAGCTTGATATTTCCGGGCTGGGCGGAAGCTACGGTTTGGAGAAGATCACTCATTATAAAATGCTGCCGGAGATGGGTCCGCCGGAGACGGTTTCGTGGGAGTATCCGATGGCCGATCGGTCGTGGGAATTTGAGATGGAAGAATTTTTGGAAGACATCCACCTGAACCGCCAACCGTCCGCGAACTTGCGCGACGCGCGCGCGGCGCTCGGTGTCGTTGAAAGGATTTACAACTCATGATCATCACCCGCAGCCCGCTCCGCATCTCGTTGGGAGGTGGCGGCACCGATCTCCCCTCTTATTACCTGGAACACGGCGGATTCCTCATCGCTGCCGCCATCGACAAATATGTTTACATCACCGTGCACCAAACGTTCGTGCCCGAGTTAATCGTGAAGTATTCGAAGATGGAACGCGTCATGACGACCGACGAAATCCAGCATCCGCTCGTGCGCGAGGCGATCAAACTGACGGGCGTGTTGCCGAACGGGTTGGAAATCGCCAGCATGGCGGATATTCCATCCGGAACCGGATTGGGTTCGTCCGGAAGCTTCACGACCGCGTTGCTCCGCGCGTTGCATGCACACAACAAAAATCTGATTCATCCGCGCGAATTGGCGGAAGAAGCGTGTCACATCGAATTGGATCTGCTGAAGGAGCCGATCGGGAAGCAGGACCAGTACATCGCCGCGTTTGGCGGTTTGACCTGTTTCAAATTCCACACGAACGGGCAAGTTGAGGCGTGGCCACTGAAACTCAGCAAGGAGACGCTGTACAATCTCGAAGACAATCTGCTGCTCTTTTTTACCGGTTATTCGCGCAGCGCGTCGGGCGTGTTGAAAGAACAGGACACCAAGAGCAAACAAAAAGACAAAGACATGATCGATAACCTGCATTTCGTGAAGGATCTCGGATTGCAGAGCAAAGACGCGATGGAGCGAGGCGATCTCGTGAAATTCGCCGAGTTGATGAACGTTCATTGGGAGCACAAAAAGAAGCGCTCCGGAAACATGAGCAACAACAACATTGACGACTGGTACCAACTGGCGATGAAAAACGGCGCGCTGGGCGGAAAGTTGATCGGCGCTGGCGGCGGCGGGTTTCTGATGTTCTATACGGAGGACAAAGGAAAGTTGCGGCATTCGATGATGCAGGCGGGCTTGCAGGAAGTTCGCTTCCGGTTCGACTTCCTCGGCTCGCAGGTGATCGCGCAATCATGAATGAAACACAGATGCTTCCCGTTGTTATACTCGCGGGCGGATTGGGTACGCGCATCCGTCAATTCGGCGAAAATGTTCCGAAGGCGTTGCTGGATATTAATGGAGAGCCGTTTCTCGGACACCAGTTGCGATTGCTGCAACGCAACGGGATCCGGCACGTCATTTTGTGCATCGGGCATCTGGCCGAACAGATCGAAACCTACACAGGCGATGGTTCGCGTTTCGGGATGAAAGTCGATTATTCCTATGACGGGCCGGTGCTTCTCGGAACCGGAGGAGCGATTCGCAAGGCGCTGCCGAAACTCGACGATTCGTTTTTTGTGCTCTACGGCGATTCGTATCTGACATGCGATTTCGCCGCGGTTCAAAACACGTTTTTGCAGAGCAAAAAAAAGGCGCTGATGACGGTGCTGAAAAATGATGGGCAGTGGGACAAGAGCAACGTCGAATTCGCCGATGGAAAAATCCTGCTTTACGATAAGACATTGAATTCCCCGATGATGAAACACATCGATTACGGGCTGGGATTGTTT
>JANXLS010000862.1 GCA_025355035.1 Planctomycetota bacterium
TCAAAGTTCAAGGTTCAAAGTTCAAAGTTGGCGGGCTTCGAATTCGGGAACGAGTTTGAAGTCCGCTTTTTCTATTGAAGAGGAAAGCATGTCGACAGCACTGCGCGTGGGTTGGATTGGGACGGGCGTGATGGGCGCGCCGATGGCGGGGCATCTGCTGGCGGCGGGGCATCCGGTTACAGCTTACAATCGCAGTAAGGACAAGACTGACAAGCTCGTGGCGGCGGGTGCGAGCTACGCGCCGACGCCTGCTGAAGTCGCGAAAAACAGCGACGTGATTTTCACAATTGTGGGATTTCCCAGTGATGTGCGCGAAACGTACCTCGGCAAAACCGGGATCTGCTCGGTACTTCAAAAAGGCCAGATCGTTGTTGACATGACAACGAGCCAGCCGTCGCTCGCCAAAGAAATCGCTGCGGCTGCGGCTGAAAAAGGAGCGGTCTCGCTGGACGCCCCGGTCTCCGGCGGGCAAGCCGGCGCTGAAGGCGCGAAGCTGACGATCATGGTCGGCGGCGATGCCGGCGCGTATGAAAAAGTGCTGCCGATGTTTCAGAAACTCGGCAAGAGTGTCACGCGCCTGGGTGAAGCGGGCAGCGGACAGCATTGCAAATTGGTGAACCAAATTTTAATCGCCGGCCATATGCTGGCACTCGCGGAGTCGCTGACGTATGCGAAGAACTGCGGCATCGATCCGACGACGGCGTTGAACGCGGTGTCGGCTGGAGCGGCGGGATCGTGGGCGCTGTCGAATTTGGGTCCGCGCATCTTGAAGGACGATTACGCGGCGGGATTTTACGTCGATCATTTCGTGAAGGATCTCGGCATCGCTTTGGACGAAGCGAAGGAGATGAAGCTTTCGCTGCCGATGGTCGCGCTGGCAGAGCAGATGTACATCGCGCTCCAGGCTCAGGGCCATGGACGGCTGGGGACTCAGGCGATCACGAAGGTGTACGAATCGATTCGGAAGCCATCCTGTTGACCTGCGCACAGCTAGAGCGACACCTTCCCCTCACCCCGCACATGAGTACATACGTCGGCCCTCTCTCCCCAACCAACAGGAGAGGGCAACAGCGCCGAATTTTCCTCGATAGCACATTGGCTATTTACTTTTGAATAAATCGCTTTGGACGAGCGCGTGAATGAGCGAGCGGAATCCATAGTCGACTTTGGATGCGGACGCGACGATGGCGTCGATGGCTTTTTGATCGAGGCTTGTGGCAGGCGCGCCGGTGGAGTAGGTGACCAGGTGGCGGACGACTCCGCGCGCGAGTTGTTCGGGGTTTTGTGCGACGTGTGTGCGCAATTCGGCGATGCCAGAGAATGCGGCTCCGCCGGGCATTTTACCCGAGCAATCGACAGGGAGACCGTCGTGCCAGGGCGCGCTGCCTTTGCGCTCGTTGGGTGGGAGCTTCACCCAATTGGGATCGGCATCGCGGTATTTGGTTCGAAAATTTCCCATGACGTCGAAACTTTCAAGCGCGAATCCGTAGGGATCGAATTTGGCGTGGCATGCGGCACACGAACCTTTGCCGCTGTGCAGCGCGAGTTGCTCGCGCAACGTCTTCGCACCGCGAATGTCGGGTTCAACGGGATTGATGTTGGGAGGCGGCGGCGGGATGGAGATGCCGAGCAGGCGTTCGACCATCCAGACGCCGCGCTTGACGGGCGATGTGGCGGTGCCGTTGGCGGTGACTTTCATCACGGCCGCTTGCGTCCAGAGCCCACCGTACGGCGAGTCTTTCGGCAGCGCAACTTTTTGCAATTGGATGCCCGCGAGGGGCTGGAGTCCATAGTGCTTTGCGAGGCGTTCGTTGACGAGCGACCAATTCGGCGCGACGAAATCGCGGACGCTGAGGTTTTCCGCGAGAATACGGCGGAGCGTTCCCTGGGTCTCCCACACGCTGGAGATTTTGAGGAGCTCGTCGTATTCGGGGTAAACTTTTGAATCGGGCGACGTGTCGTTGATCATGCGCAGGCCGAGCCACTGATCGGCGAAATCGTTGACGAAGCGATTCGATTTAGGATCCGCCAACAGGCGTTCGGTTTGTTCTCGCAGAATTTTCGGGTCCTTTAATTTCCCGCGCCGGGCGACGTCGAGGAGCGTTTCGTCGGGGGTGGAATTCCAGAGGAAATAGGCGAGGCGCGAGGCGAGTGCAAAGTCGTTCAGCTTGCCGGGCGGCTCAACGATGCAGAAGAAATCGGGCGCGGTCATCAGCGCTGAAACGTGATCGAAGAGAATTGAATTCATTGTTGCACCGGCATCGGCCTGTTTTGTCACAGAATCCATGATCGATTTAAATTCGGCGTCCGTGAGGTCGCGGCGATACAAGCGCGGACTGATGCGTTTGATTGTCTTCTGCATTGCGGTGAGAAATTCGTCGCGCGTCGGGCCTTTCGGCGGCGCTTTTCCCGCGGGTTTGGGAACGGTGGCGTTGTAGCGCTGCATCGGCGTCAACATCGATTCCGGAAAGTCGGCGGTGAGCCAGCGCGAACCGAGGAGCGGCAACGCGGGCTCTTCGATGTCCACCCATTGAACGGCGAGGCCCGGGCCTTTGCAACTCGATGCCTGCGCGTTTTTGGGAACAGGCACACCGAGCCCAAAGGGGACGAGACGGAAGCTGTCGGAGATGGGCGCGAGGTCATTGACGTCGTTTGTTCGCAGATATATTTCAGTCTCCAAAACGGTCGGTTTGCCGGGAGGCGCTTCGAGGACTTTGATGAGTTCGACGAGTTGCGGGTAGGCGCCGGTGTGTCCGGCGTAAATTCCGAACGGAAGCGGCTTGTCGGTCTGGTAGGCGTAGACGGAGAGTTTTAATTTGTGGATGCCGGGCAGGCGCGCGCCACCGAACTTCAGAGGGCCGGAGTTCATGTCGGTGTTGAACGAGACCATTGTGCCGTCGTCGAGTTCGAGGATGTGGCCCTTCGATTGTTCGCTGGGACGCGCGACGGCGCGGATCGGCGGTGTACCGGGCTGGCCGTCGGTCGGTTTGTTGGTGAGGCGCAGCGCGCGGCTGAGGACCAATTCGGTCATCGTGAAATACCCGTTTGCTCCGGACGACGAAAGCGGGAGCGCGGCGCTGACTTTGTCGAATCCATCGACTCGGCCATCGGCGGGCAATTCACGGCCGACGGGTGGGCGAAAGCCGAAGAGGTCGTCGATGGTGTTGGCGTATTCGTTGCGGCTGAGGCGACGCAGGCGGCTGCGGCCGTCCCGCGTTTGGCGCGCGGCGAGGAGGTCGGTGAGTTCACCGCGAATCCATGCGGCGATGGCCTGGCGTTTGTCG
>JANXLS010000871.1 GCA_025355035.1 Planctomycetota bacterium
GGCGATGCTTCCTCCCCCGATCACATTGCCCCACGTCACCGTCGCGCCGGGAACGACGTTGCCGGTGGAGTCCGTGACAAGCGCGCACACGATGCCCGGTACGGTCGCTCCCGCTGCGGCAATCTGATTGTTCCCCGCCGCGATCGCGAGCTGCGTTGGGACGAGGCCCATCGCGGTGAACGTCACAGGCGTCAATCCCGGCGCTGTGGCCGTGACCGTATTCGCTCCGCCCACGTTGCCCAGCGTCCAACTTCCGAGTGTCGCGATACCGCTCGAATCGGTCGTCTGATCCGCGCCCGTAATGCTCCCGCCACCGGTCAACGATCCGAACGAAACTCTGATTCCGCTGACCGGTTTTTCCTGAGCGTCCAACGCGAAAGCGCAGACGACGGAACGTACTGCTGTGCCGACCGCCGTCGATTGGTTGTTTCCGGACGCGACCGCCAGATGCGTCGCAACCGGAGTCGCGGTAGCGGTAAACGTCACTGACGGCAATCCGGGTGACGACGCCGTGACGGCGTTCGTGCCAGGAAGCGGTCCGAGCGTCCAACTGCCCAGTGTCGCGATGCCGCTCGCGTCCGTCATCTGCACCGAACCGGTCAAACTCCCACCACCGACAATCGAGCCCCAGGTCACCGTCACGCCCGGCACTGCGTTGTTGCCGCCATCTTTCACGACAACGCAAACGACGCCCTTTACGGCCGTATTGACCGGTGCACTCTGTCCGTCACCCGCGGCGATACTCAATTGCGTGGCGGTCGCGGACCAAACAGACGATGCCATCAGCGCCGTCAATCCCAACACCGTGATCCGGTTGTTCAACCGCATGTCACTCTCCAAAACGTCTCTGCAAAAACAGCAATTGTATAAACCTATTCGACCTGCTTATTTCCGAAACATCAATGCCGAATGATTGAAAATAGTTGCTCAAATTATTGGTCTCTTTCCCGTTTCGTCCCTGTGGTGCCGGGAACCGGAACGGCTGCCTTCGGCTGTGTGTTCGGCGGAACATCATCTGCCGGCGGAGCAGGTGGCGGAGGCGGCGGAGCGATCAACGCCAGCGTCATTGCATTCAGTCCCGTTCGCCATGCCCGTCCGCGTTTGGCGTCCTCTCCAGCGACCGCCCAACTGCCGTCGGGTCCCTGATGGTCGACCAAAATCTTTCGCAGATTCCCAATCCATGTCTTCGATTCGTACTTGTCTTCGGTGAACATATAGACGACCGCAATTGAACCCTGCCACAGCGAGAGCGCATCGAACCCTTCACCGTTCTTGCCCCAGCGCACATGCTCCAAAACGCGCGGATAACTTTCGGTTGCTTTATCGAAATCCCCGAAGACGAAATTCAATGCAGGCGTCACCGTCGCGCGCGAGGGATTTATCATAAACACGCCTTGCATCCCGCAAACGGTAGAACGCCAATCGGACGGCCCGCCGCTCTTCTCAGCAAACACAGCACCGGATTTATCTGCCAGCGAATCCAGCCGCTTCAAACCCGCTTTCAAGTTTCCGATGATTTCGTCTTCAATTGGAAACGCGGTTTTGCCATCTGTCTTATTCTCTGTCGTCACGGCGTCGAATTTGAATCCGTCGTATCCCGCAAATTTAAAAACGAACGACGCCAGAGCGATCATGTCCGCGCTCGGTTCGTCACTGTTCGCGCGCGTTCCGAAGCCGCCATTTTTCGACCCCATCTTTCGGAGCGCGACACTGTTCAAGCGGCTCGTCTCCTGACGCAAGCTGTCCCGCGTCGAATAGGACACAGCCAATCGAAACGCGTCCGCCGCAAGCAACTGCGCCAGCGCCGATTCGCCCGGACCGTCCACGTCGCCGACGGTACCGTCGGACTGCGTCTGAGCTTCCAGCCAGCGGATCGCTTTGCGCGCGCGGCCCACGGCTTCGGGATTCGGGTTCGCCGCGCTGCTCGATCCCATCATGATCCACGCACCGACGGAGGTCAGGATGATATCGTTGTTGCGATTCCGAAACTCCTGCGCGGCACCCGTTCGATTCGAATCGATGTGTCCGTCCGCTTCCTGAACATCCATCATGTACAACACCGCTTTGTCGAAAAGCTGCATATCGAGACTGCGATCGGTCGGCGCTTTATAGATCAGCGCGGTGGCGTCAGATGGAATTGAACCGTCCTTGGCGGTTGTCTTCCCGATCGCCGTTTTTTCCGGCAGGGGTGCCACGACAGTTTGCGTTGGGACGTGAACAGGAGCGATGGGTAGCCCCACAGGTTCCACAGTGGGGGGTGCCGGAGGTTGGCTGAATGCAAACCACGACGCACCGACGCACACAACGACGACGATCGCCGCAAGAAATAATTTAGTCGGAGTAGTCACAATGGTGCTGTCCTCTATTTTCCAAAATGATTTTTCAAGCGTTCGTACGCCGCGTTGATCTCACCCAATTTGATGTTGGCACGCTCCTTCAGTTTCGCATCGTGGCCAAAACGGTCCGGATGCCAGACTTTCGCGAGCTCGCGATACGCGCTTTTGACGTCGTCGAAGTTCGCGCCGGGTTTCAAATCGAGAGTGCCAAAATCGGGGCTCAACCCCGGATCGCTTTTTGCAACGGCCGGAGCCGGGTTTGGATTCGTTTTCGTTCCGTATACTTTTGCCTTCGCGCGACCCACCGCCTCACCCGTTTTGCGCATGGAGAATCGTCGGTACAGCGAGAAGACAATATAGAAAATGACGAGTGACTCTATCCAATATTTCATGACGATACCGAACCGCTCGCTAATCCCATGCGAGACTGAAAACGCCGCAGCCGTTCAGACTTCCGACGCGCTTGATTTTAATCAGCGCCGTCCCTATCGCAACGCGTTCGGTTGATCAAAGATCAACGATCTTCGCGCCTTCGCCCGGCTCCAACATCATACTGCCGCCGGGAGCGAGGGGCGAGAGGATTCATGAACGAGTCGTTTCTCCGTTAATACCCTGCCGTCAAGCACGACTGGAAAACGCCACTGGCT
>JANXLS010000949.1 GCA_025355035.1 Planctomycetota bacterium
TGATCCCCGACGTGGTGTCGTTGATCTGCCCGTAATGGCTGTTGTCCGAAGGGCTGTGATCGAATTTGAAATCCAGTTTGCTCTGATACCAATCCGCCAGCGCCGCGGGTTCATTGGCGTAGATAAACAGCGCGCCGACTCCCGAAATACTTGCCATGCGTTTTCCTCCCAGGAATAATTTGACTGATGTTAATCGAAGAGCGGAGTTTTTTCAGCGCAGAGCGCGAGAATTTTCGCTTGGACGGCGGGAAGCGCAATCGATCCGCTCTGGGCGTCGTCCATATTCAACCACTTGAATTGTGTATAGTCGCCGCTCCAGCACGTCAAATCGGCATTTTTCGGGAACCGCTTGCGCCAATCCGGCTGATTAATTTCGATCGCTTCGACATGCAGCACGCGATGCGACAGCACGTGCGTCACGCGCGCGATCGGCTTGGGTGAAGACGAGGTTTTGGGTTCGAGCCGTTCGGTCGGCAATTCCCACATGCCGCCGAAGAGGCCGTCCTGACCGCGTTGGGCGAAGAGGATTTTGTTTTTGTCGCGCACGATCCACGCGCGCAATTTCCATTCAGGCGATACGGACTTCGCTTTCAATTTCGGATAGTCGTCTTGAACGTCGTTTTTCGTTGCAGCACAAAACGCAGCGACCGGACACTGCGAACAGGAGGGCGAACGCGGCGTACAGACGGTCGATCCCAATTCCATCAGCGCCTGATTGTAATCGCCGGGATTTAGCCGGGCGGCGTGAACTTCGGCGACGGCAACTCGGGCGACGTCCCACACGGTGCGTTTGCCTTCGCCGGTGCGCCAATCACCTTCAAGCATCTTCAGTCGCGACAAGACGCGCGCGACGTTGCCGTCGACGAGCGCTTCGGGCAGATCAAAGGCGATGCTGAGGATCGCTCCGGCGGTGTAATCGCCAATGCCGGGAATTTCGCGAATCGTGTCGGGGGACCGCGGCATCTTTCCGCCGAAGCGCTCGACGATCATCTGTGCGCCGCGATGGAGATTGCGCGCGCGGCTGTAGTAGCCGAGCCCCGCCCACAATTTCAGCACGTCGTCCTGGTGTGCCGCAGCGAGTTTTTCGACGGTCGGGAATTTCGTTAAAAAGCGTTCGTAATATGGAATGACGGTGGCGACCTGCGTCTGCTGAAGCATGACTTCGCTGAGCCAAATCCGATAGGGATCGCGCGTCTCGCGCCACGGCATGGGTCGGGCGGCGGTGGCGAACCAGGCGAGGAGGGATTTTGGGAAGGAAGCGACAGGTGCCCGTTTCTTTGAGACTGGAGTGTTTTTCATCGACGGCACCATTTTAGAGTTATTAAGCGACTTTCAACGCCGGAAATATTTTTCGTCGTGACACGCTGCCGCGCCTTCCGGTTAGGGGCCTGTAAAAATAATAAACTGAAGAATTGCTTGCCTCTTTCGGCCTGGCTCTTCGTTGAACGCTCAGTCGGAGATACACTCGTATATCTTCCTTCGCGTCCGCCTCGACCCAGGCCGAAATACGCGGCGGACTTCTTCAGTTTATTATTTTACAGGCCCTTAGTTGATGCGTGCGCGACGGCGACGACTTTACATTTTTAGGTCGAGCACT
>JANXLS010000998.1 GCA_025355035.1 Planctomycetota bacterium
GTGTGAAGTGTGTACAGCCGAAGACGGTGCGGCTCCATTTCGGTTCTACACTTTCAGCCGCAAGCGCAGTTTCAAAAGATCCAAAAACGTTTTGATCAAGAGCCGCATCGTCGCGCCGTGACTCTGTCCACTCGTTCGCGGGAAGTGCGGAAGAGCCAATTCGACCATCCGGGCTTTCAAGCGGCTTGATTTCACAAGCAATTCCGTGTCGACCAGCGGCGTGGTACTTTGGATCGTGATCCGTTCCAACAGCGACCGGCGATACACTTTCACCCAATGCAAGTCCGCTGTGCTGTAGCCGAACAACAGCCACACCAGAAGGCGGTCGAACATCGAAATCAAGCTTCTCATGCGCGGATCGTGTCGCGTGTCGCGCAGAATGTTGACGACATCCGCGTCCTTTATTTTCTCGTACGCTGCCGGAAAATCTTCAGGAGCGAATTGAAGGTCTGCGGGAAGAATCGCGACAACCTCACCGCGCGTCTGACGGTAGCCGTCGATCAAAACAGAACCGATGCCCGTATTTGTGGGATGATGGAGAACACGGACTTCGCCGGAAAATTCCGTAACCAGCGCATCGGCCAACGGGCCGGAGCCGTCTTTGGAGCCATCGTTGACGATCATGATTTCAAACGAAAGGCCCATTCCTCGCAGCGTTTTGACTGTGCGATTGATCATGGGTCGGAGGTTGCCCACTTCGTTGTAACACATCACAGCGATTGAAATCGCGGGCGTGGTTGTGTCGGGATTCTTGGAAGTCATGAAGCGAGCATCGTAACGTGAAAACGAGATCGTTCAAGGTTTTCGGATTCGCGAGCCGTTAAAAAATAAAATCGCAAATGACAAACACAGAATGACGCATAGGCTGTTCCGAGAACGCTCGGGGAAATGGCTATGCCTGATCATCAACCGCTGCATCAATTAAACCCTTATTGGGAGCCAGTCTCAGCGGGTCTTACATTCCGCTGGCAGGACCACTTCACGATAAATTGATGGATGATTTGACGCGCATACACGCGAAATTTGCATCGGCTGACGGGTGCGTTAAAATGAAGTATCAAACGGAAGTCCTATTAGCAGAGTGTTCCATTTCGAAAGCTGAGGACCGTTGATGCTGGCAGCGATGAAGCGCATGTGGCGGTTGGGCGGCATGACTTGGACGGAGTTCGGCAAGCGCCTATGGGTCAACGAAAGCGACGTGCTCGGCCGCGCCGCCCAGTTGTCGTATTATTTTTTACTCGCACTGGTGCCGATGTTGTTGTGCCTGACGGCGTTATCCGGATTTGTGATGGGTGCGCATTCGGGATTGACGAACTCGTTCTTTAATTATTTGGGCGAGATCATGCCGCCCAGTGCTTACGAATTAGTCCACGCCGCGATGTTGGATATTCGACGCGGCTCCAGCGGCGGAACGTTGTCGTTCGGGTTGCTTGCTACGCTATGGGCAGCATCGAGCGGAGTCGAAGCGATCGGCAGCTCGCTGAATGCAGCATACAATGTGAAGGAAACGCGGCCGTGGTGGCATACGCGTTTGCTCGCGATCACGCTGACGATTATCTTCGCGACGTTGACGATGGTCGCGCTCATTCTCGTTCTTTATGGTGGACGGATCGCCGAATTTATTGAATTGTATTTTTCGTTCAGCGAGAGCTTCAGCCTGATCTGGAAGATCGTTCAATATCCAATCGTGATCGCGTTTTTACTTCTGGCGCTTGCACTCGTTTACCATTTTACACCCAATTTGCATGGGCGCAGGTGGGTTTGGATGACGCCCGGGTCCATCGTCGCTACATTGCTCTGGCTCGTCGCGTCATTAGCGTTCCGCCTCTATCTGCAGTTCTTCGACACGTATAACAAAACGTATGGCACGCTCGGAGCGGTGATCGTGCTGATGTTGTGGCTCTACATGTCCAGCACCGCGATTCTACTTGGTGGACGAATAAACTCGGAAATCGAACGGGCTATTACGACCAACGTTCAGAATGAAACTTGAAGTCAGAGATCTGTGGCCAAACGTCCGCGTATGTTCATGATCGGTCCTTATGGACGGCTGGAAAGCCGCCCCTCCGCATGACATCGAGGTGTATATCCCTCTCGGTCACTCAACCTCATTAAAAGGAGTCCAACCGTGCGACGGACAATGTCGATTTTGTGCGCAGTTCTCATCTGCGGATGTGCAATGGCGGCGGATGTCAAATTGCCGCCAGTGATCAGCAGCCACATGGTTTTGCAACAGGGAGTCCCCGCACCGATTTGGGGAACGGCAGGGCCTGGCGAGAAGATTACCGTAAAGTTCCGCGATCAGCAGAAGACCACTGATGCCGATGCAAAAGGCAAGTGGATGGTGAAACTTGATCCGTTGCAATTGGGCGAACCCGGCACGTTGACTGTGATCGGCTCGAACACGATTACCATCGAAGACGTCATGGTCGGCGAAGTGTGGGTGGGTTCCGGGCAGTCGAACATGCAGATGACTGTTACAAACTATGACAAGGGCGATCCCGGCATTGCTAAACTCGCTGAAGGAACGTATCCGAAATTGCGTTTGATCACGGCCGGACAAAAGGGCTGGGTCGAAGCAACGCCAGAAAACAATCACAGATTTTCCGCGCTGCTCTTTTCATTTGGTGTTCCGTTGCAAAAGGATTTGAACATACCGGTCGGTTTGATGGTCGGGGCTGTGGGCGGAACGCCATCGGGATATTGGCTGAGCGAAGAAGCGTATGCAGCCGATGAAGCGTGTAAAGAGGTTGTCGCTAAAGCCACTGCGCTCTACAAGCCGGAAGAAGCGCAGAAAAAATTTGAGGCTGACGTGACCGCATGGGAAAAAACGGTTGCGGACCTGAAGGCGAAGACCGATCCAAAAGCGGACCCGAAGACGTTGAAACTTCCGCGCAAACCGGACTCTCCGAAAAAGCCGGGCGAATGCAATGGCAAAGTCGGCAATTTGTATGTGGCGCATATCCGCCCTTACATTCCCTTCGCGATGAAAGGAGTTCTGTGGGATCAAGGCGAAAGTGGCACTGCGATCCAGAGCGTTGATCAATACACATTGATGGGCGCGCTCATTCGCGGCTGGCGCAAGGAATGGGGGCAGGGCGACTTTACCTTCATTTACATCCAGAAGCCCAGCGGTGGCGGTTGCGCATGGGATCC
>JANXLS010001045.1 GCA_025355035.1 Planctomycetota bacterium
CTTTACGGGTTCGACGCTCCCCGTGACTTTCATGCTGAGGCCGATGCCGAACATGCCACGCGGCGGATAATCGAACTCCAATTCCTTAAAATCCTTCAGCACTGCGCCCATCATCTGGCTGACCACGACCGACTTCGCATATTCAAGTTGTGCGCGCGTGGCAAATTTATCCAATGTCTCGGTGTGGCCGCAGTAAGGACACCGGAATGGCAAGTTCTCGCCCTTCAGTCCGGTCCCAGGTTGGATTTTGAAGTATTTGCCGCATGACCCATCCGGGCATTCGCGACCCAGGAAACCATGCTCGTCATACGGGATCGGGATTCTGAAACTTGATCCCAGCGCCTTCAGATGACTCATGCAATGCGATTCCTTTTTTCGCGCAAGCGACTGGCAAGTCCGCGTCTCTGCCGCTCGAAAACGCATAATTCCTCATTCCTGATCGAGCGTCTTGACGATCGGCCCGAACACCTGGCTGAATAGCTCCAGTTTTTCGCGCAGCCACTCGTGCTGCTTCGGCCAATCGGCTTCCACGTTGAAGTCGCCGCTGGTCCGCGAATAGATGCGGCACATATTCTTTTCCGGCGGGTTGTGCCACGTCAAAGGCACGCCGAGAGCCTTTTCAATGTCCACTTGCTGCTTTTGCAGGGCATCAAAGTACGCCTTGGATTTTTTGTCGTCGAGCACTAATTCTACGCGAATCTCCGGGTCTTTCTTGTTCGTCGCGGAGTTCCACAACGTGATACAGGACGACAGATGAAATCCGCTGCGTCCGATGGAGTGATTCATCCAATGCTGGGGGTATGGTTTCTGGCACGTCACCGTGCTATGTTCCGCCATGTATTCCTTGAATGCCGTCCAATACTTCAATTGAACCTGCCGATGCGGCGTCACTTCTCCTGTCGCGCCAATCTTAATCGCCCGCGCCCAGTCGTTCGGCTTCGAGACGATGTTGAATTTCGGCGCGATCGGCGAGTCGCCAATGCGCCAGAGTTCCACTTCCAGCCCGATGAAATTGATCTCTTCGTCGGTGTGCTCGTTCAACCAGTCCAGCGTGGCGCGATGCTCTTCGGTGAAATGTTCCGCGATCCAGATAATGGTCACGGCATCAAGGCCGGATGCGTACGTCAGTAATTGGCCGAGGTGCGAGTGGTCAGTCTTTTCGAGCTGATTCTCGATCAGCACCCATTTGTCCGTGGTCGTGTCCTTGCAGAGAATGTCGGCGCGGAACGGCCCAACGTCTTTCTCTTTTGCCTCGAATTCCAGATCAATGCCGACGGTTTCGCCGAGCAGCTTGAGGTTGTCCTCCTGTGCCAGCCACGGCGTGAAGTCGGCGGATTCGCTCATCCACGCGTCACGCAGATCGACCCGCATAAGACGGCCAAGGGTTTTGGTGTTCATGTCGTTGCTCTCCCGTTCGAGGCACAAATCTCCGCTTTTAGTCTATGGCCAACATAGTTTTGAAGGCCGATGCGATGGCGGTCGGCTTCCCCTGTTTACTCCGCACTAACCCGTCAATGCTCCACTCGGGGACGTTGGTCTTCTGTAC
>JANXLS010001087.1 GCA_025355035.1 Planctomycetota bacterium
CGTGGACGTTCGTTGGTCTTGTACTGTTTGCGCCGACCGCACGCGCCGCGCTGTACCCGCCCGGTGAAGTCGTCGGCTTCACCGCGACAACTCCGCACAATTTGATGCTCCATGACTCCGTACCGCGTGACAAAGCCGCGCTGGTTTCGAGCGATGGCAGAGATGCGCGCACCGGCAAGGTTTTGGATATTGAAGCCGCGCTGATTCAGCAGTTCCGCGCTCATGCGCCAGAGCGGAGCGTGCAGGTCCAGCGCCTGACCACCAATCAATGTGCCGGTCAGTGCCAGCGTGTAACGGCACGAAGAAGCTAGTGTCCCAAACGTATTGCCCTGGATCGATTCGGCGGCGGCGAGTTCATGAACCTCGTCGGCGATCAGCAGATCGAAAACGCCCTTCATCTTCCGCTGGATATAGCGGTCGATGTGTGGATTCTTTCGGAACCCGCGCGCGTTCGTCAGCAGCTTGTCCCCGCAGTGCTTGCAGGCGACCGGTTCGTTGCGGGCGATGTACTCGTCGTAGATCACCGGCTCCGAACTTTCTTCTTCACCGTCTTGAACGACTTTGCCGCAATGCGGGCAACACGCGACATCGACGATCCGTGTGACTTCGATTTCAGCCGCTCCATCTACGAACCGTTCGGAGAACCGTCCTCGAAAAGACAACACGTACAAGCCCGCTGATATTCCATTGGCGATGCAAGCAAAACTGGCCCGCGATGGTCGAAACATCGCTCTTTGTTATCGCCTGATGATCGAAGCCGGTCTGCGCGTCAACGAAGCGCGTAGCCTTCGCTGGTCGGACATCGACCTCGAAAACGACACATTACATCTTCGTGCTGAAGTGACGAAGAACAGTAACGCCGCGACGCTTCCACTGACGACCGGATTAAAGGAGGCGTTAACGGCCTGGCAGAAGGAAACAAAAGGTAAGGAGAACGTTCCTGTCGTAAAAATCACCGATCGACTGCTCCATATTTTCAATGACGATCTCGTCGCAATCGGCCTTGCGACGTACGACGAGAAGGACAAGAAGAAGGTGATCAAAAAGGATGCGTCCGGTCGAACTCTCGACCTGCACGCGCTACGTCACACATTTGGTACGCGCTTGGGCGCGACGCCCAACAACCAGAACGCACAATCAGAAATGGAGCGAGCGCGGTAGATTCGAGTCAAATCATATAAGTCTTTCACGCGTGGCGTGCGGTCAGTCCCATTTAATTTTTTTCTATAGATCGGAAGGCTGGTCAGAAAGGCCCTAAGTTTCTCTCCCGCGATCCGTTCCAATGTGTACGCCTGTACAATGTGCCCGCCCACTTCTAAATCAGCGACAGATTTCGGGCTTAGTTCTTCGGGTGCTGCAATGTCGAGATCAAGAGTTGGCAACCCAAGTACATTAGCCTTTGAGCGGTCCTTAACTGCAATTCGAACATAAAACGCGTCCCATTTTAAGGGATGCCCGAGCTTTGGCTTTTGCTCAACTTTGACAGGTCCTAATTCCAGATTTTGTTCTTTCGATTTTTGAAAAAATCGACTAAGTGCCTCTTTCATTTGCGATTCAAAAAACTTCATTTGAGCTAAACGGTTCGGCGAACTAAAATCGAATGTTTCAGTTAAGTTGCTGTCCAAATCGAATGATTGGCGGTGAGTTTTAAGAAGCCGATTTAATACACGTGCACCTTTGAAAATCAATATTTTCCGCAAAGGAGCATGTGCCGCGATTGCCTCGAACACAATATCCAATAGATTCGATTTCCATTTATCGCTAGCCCCTATGGTCGCGTCAATTTCGATAGCGGCGTCGCTGCGGCCGGTGGGGGCGTTGAGGATTTGGAACAAAGTGCCGTCATTTTCGGTGCCCGTGGAGGAAACCCCGGGACGAAACCCCGGGACAGACGGGAATGGCACAT
This sequence comes from Planctomycetota bacterium, assembly GCA_025355035.1. Lineage (GTDB taxonomy): Bacteria > Planctomycetota > SZUA-567 > H5-PLA8 > H5-PLA8 > JANXLS01. The sequence continues at coordinate 1,907 of JANXLS010001087.1, forward strand.
ACTTAAGCTGCTCCCCGAAGTTGTTTTCGTAGGACTTCGCGGGGTTTGTTGAGTAGATCGTACTGCTTGGGCCGGCGTTTTACCGCTCGGGGTTCGATGCGGTTGGGCCGGTTGGGATTCTGGTCTTTCG
>JANXLS010001099.1 GCA_025355035.1 Planctomycetota bacterium
CTGCGACGTGCCCGCTGCGACGGCTGGCGCTTTCACTAAGAATTTGGTCTGCGCCGCGCCGGTCACGCTGTGCCGCAAGCATCTGAAAAAGAATCAGGGGGAAGCCCGCGCGCTGATCATCAACTCCGGCAATGCGAACGCCTGCACCGGCGAACAGGGCATTGCCGACGCGCAGTCGATGGCGCGATTGACCGCCGAAGGCATTGGCTGCGCAACGGAAGAAGTTCTCGTCTTCTCGACTGGGATCATCGGCCGCAAAATGCCGATGGAAAAAGTGGCTGCCGGCATCACTGCCGCTACGAAATGCATCGCTGAACACGCCTGCACCGGCGATTTCGCGAAGGGCATCATGACGACGGATCTCGTCCCGAAAACCGCGAGCATTCGCTGCACCATCGACGGCGTGATCGTCTCCGTTTCGGGAGCCTGTAAAGGTTCCGGAATGATTGCGCCGAACATGGCGACGATGCTCGGATTTATTGCGACCGATGCGAATATTGAGCCGAATGTTTTGCAGGATTGTCTTTCCGATGTCATCGACGAAACGTTCAACTGCGTGACCGTCGATGGTGACACATCGACCAACGACAGCATCGTGGCGATCGCTTCGGGCAAAGCGGGCAACAAACCGATTTCAAAAGCCAGCGGCGCGCGATACGACGCATTCCGCGCGGCGTTCTACGCGGTCTGCGACAGCCTCTCCAAACAAATCGCTGCAGACGGTGAAGGCGCGACGCACACAATCACCGTTTACGTCGGCGGGACGAAGAAGGACAGCGACGCGAAGAAAATCGCTAAAACTATTGCGGAATCCCCGCTCGTCAAAACGGCTATCGCGGGCAACGATCCGAATTGGGGGCGCATTGTCGCGGCAGCGGGCCGTGCGGGTGTGAAGTTCGATCCGAACGAAGCGTCGCTGACCGTCAACGGTATCGAATTGTTCCGAAATGGCGAGCCGGCTTCTTTCGACAAGGCAACAGCGTCGGAAGCGCTGAAGCCGCGCGAAACCAGTTTGGTGCTCCTGGTTGGCGAAGGTGTCGGCCGGGCGAAATTCTACACCTGCGATTACACGCATGAGTACATTACGATTAACGCGGAGTACCACACGTAAGAGTTTGTGGTGCGGGCGTCTCGCCTGCATTTAACGAACGAATGATAACGATGCAGGCGGGACGCCCGCACCACAATTGATTTCTAAAGGACACTGGAGTTTCCGATGAACGCGCTCGACAAAGCAAAGATATTTTTGGACGCCCTCCCCTTCTTGAAGGCCTACGACCGCAAGTTCGTAGTGATCAAAATCGGCGGAAGCACGATGACCGACGAATCGATTCTGCCGTCGGTCGTGCGCGATGTCGTCTTCCTGGAACAGGTCGGCATTTGGCCGATCCTCGTTCACGGCGGTGGTCCGCGCATCACCGAAGAAATGGAACGCCGAGGCATGCAGCCGACGTTTGTCAAAGGTCGCCGCGTCACCGACGAAGCAACGCTTGACATCGCCCAGCACGTTCTAATCGATGAAATAAGTGCGAACGTCGTCCGCTTGATTGAAAAGGAAGGCGGCAAAGCAATTCCGTTAAATGGTCGCGGCTCCGGGTATCTGCGCTGTCACAAGAAGATTTTTGCGGAAGATCCGGAGATGGACCTCGGCTACGTCGGCGAAATCGATTCGTCCGACACGGAACTCGCGCACCGTATGTTGATCGGCGGTATCATTCCGGTCGTCGCACCGATCGCGCGCGGCCCGGCGATGCATCTGTACAACGTCAACGCCGATTCCGTTGCGTGGAAAATTGCAGCCGAATTAAAGGCCGAGAAACTGATTTATCTGTCGAACGTTCCCGGCATTTTGAAGGACAAGAACAAGCCCGAGACGCTGATTTCGAGCGCCACGCTGGCTGATTGCGATGAACTGATCAAGACCAACGTGATCGTCGGCGGAATGATCCCGAAGATTGAAGCGTGCATGGATGCGCTCAAACACGGTGTGAAGAAAACGCACGTGATCTCCGGTCTGTTGCAACACTCCTTGCTGCTCGAAATCTTTACGCCGGAAGGGATCGGTACTGAAATTCGGATGTAAACGGCCTATTTGCAATTTGGCATTTGTGATTTGATATTTGTCATTCTTCGAGCAGCACGGCGCATTGCGTCGTTCGAAGCATTTGAAAATGCCAAATGTCAACTTTCAAATGACACATGTTTTGTCGCTGAGAAAGGGTGCCATGTTCAACAACGCCGACGTTCAAGCGCTCTACAACCAATACGTGTTCCAGAACTACGGCCGCGCCCCGATCGCGCTGGTTCGCGGCGAAGGCTCACAACTCTGGGATGCCAATGGCAAGCGTTACCTGGATCTGCTCCCGGGACTCGGCGTCAACGGACTCGGCCACAGCCCCGCGCGCGTCGTTGCTGCTGTACAGAAACAAGCTGCTCAGTTGATGCACCAACACAACAATTACCTCTGGGAAAACCAGGCGCAATTGGCGAAAGCGCTTTGCGATAAATTGACCGGCGTCGAAGCGCCGCGTGCGTTCTTTTGCAATTCTGGAACGGAAGCCAGTGAAGCGTCGATCAAACTGGCGCGTCTATGGGGCAAGCGTAACGGCGGAAAATGGAAGATCGTCAGCACGATGAACGGCTTTCACGGTCGCTCCTATGGAGCACTTTCGGCGACAGGTCAGACGGCGCTTCAAAAAGGCTGCGGCCCCTTGTTGCCCGGTTTCTCGTATGTGCCATTGAACGACGTTTCCGCTCTTGAAACAGCAATGGACGATGATGTCGTCGGCTTCATGGTCGAACCTATCCAGGGCGAAGGGGGCATCTTCCCGGCGACAACCGAATACCTGACTGCCGCGCGAGCGATCTGCGACAAGGTGGGAGCGTTGTTGATGTACGACGAAGTCCAATGCGGCATGGGACGCACGGGCGATTGGTACGGCTATCAAACGCTCAAAGCCCCCGCGCCCGACATCATCTGGCTTGCAAAAGCACTCGGCGGCGGCTTCCCGATTGGAGCGATGCTGGCGAAAAGTTCTGTCGCCAAAGAAATGGTTCCCGGCACCCACGGTTCGACATTTGGCGGGAATCCGCTGGCCTGCGCGGCAGGTCTTGCCGTCGTCGAGACGATTGAAAAAGACAACTTGATCGAGCACGTTCGGAAGGTCTCGATGCATCTGGCCGGACTGATCGAAACTCTTCGCTCGAGGCACGGCTCAAAAATTGTGGCTGTGCGGCAAGTGGGATTGATGGTCGGGATCGATTTGAACATCCCGGCGAAAACGGTTTACACGCGGTGCCAGGAAGAAGGTTTGCTTGTCAACGTGACGCACGACATCACGCTGCGATTGTTGCCGGCGATGAATGTCACTTCGGCCGAATTGGACGAAGGTTTCGTCATTTTGAATAAAGTGCTCGGCGAAAAGTGACGTTGAGTGTCGGAGAACAGTCGGTGCAGTTTTTGTATTTGGGATTTAAATATGAGCGGTCATAAAATGCGGGATTTGATTTCGTTGGACAGCATCACGGCGGCGGAGATCGTCGCCATTCTCGATCTCGCTTCAAAACAAAAAGCCGATCCGTCGACGTACCTCAATAACCCGATCCTGCGCGGTAAAGCGGTCGGTTTATTCTTCGAAAAAGCATCGTTGCGGACGCGCCTGAGTTTCGAAACCGCCATATTCCAGCTGGGTGGCCACTGTATTTACATGGGCCCGGAAACCGGACGTATTGGCGAACGCGAAGCCATCGTCGATCTCGCAAAAGTATCGTCGCGTTATCTGGACGCGTTCGTCCTCCGCACATTCAAAGACGAGACCGTCGTCGAAATGGCGCGCCACGCCACGAAGCCGGTGATCAACGGTTTGAGCGACAAGCAGCACCCCTGCCAGGCGTTGGGCGATTTGTTGACGATCCGGGAGAAAGTCGGCCGCTTCAGCAACATCAAAGTCGCCTTCGTCGGCGATTGCAACAACGTCTGCCGCTCACTGGCCCACGCGCTGCCGAAGGTAGGGGCGCAGCTCTACGTCGCCAGTCCCGTCGGCTACACTTTCAACGCGGCGTTCGTCAAATCCAGCGGCATCACAATTACCTGGGGGTTGCCGGTGCGGGCCTGCAGCTGTTGCGC
>JANXLS010000228.1 GCA_025355035.1 Planctomycetota bacterium
CGCCCTCTGGCAGTGGGAGGTGGACGACGAAAATCGGAGCGACGCATCGCTTGGTATTGCCTTGCTGAAATCTTCCGAGCGGGAGCGACGGAAACTGGATTTGTTGAAGACAAAGAAGCCTTTCCGGCAGAAGTCGATATCTCAGAATACCGAACGGCACTCCGAAAGGAGGCGGTTCTGCTGATATCAACATCGTCATCTGATTTGCCTTGGTATCTCAAGCAACAAATATTTCTTTACTTCGCGGCTCATAGTGCGACTAATACACCCAAAATGGCAGATTCTCGGTGTAATGAAACAAAACAGTATCGTGAATTCATTCGATTCCTCAATGGAGAGCAGGATCACTTTGCGAGTCACGAGTATTCAATTCAGGCGATCTTGGCCCGCCGAAGTTTCCTAGGAGAATCCGCTGGTGTAAAATTGGCGTGCAAAGGAATAACCGGTACTCGGTTAAATCAAATTGCAGAACGCGATCCCTCCTTTGCACTTGAAATTCTGTCATCCTTGCCAAATCTTTTGGAAAAGATGTCACCCCGGTTGCGAGCGGATCTTTGCCTAAACCGAGTAATCGAAGGCGAGCGTGAAACGTCCCTTGCAGAACTTGTCCTTTCAGGTGGGGCCGATGGCCCACTTCGGAATGAACTTTCGTTGCTTCACTTTTCGTTGGCTTTCTTAAAACAATGGTCTGACGTTTCTGACGTCAAAGTAATAACGCCGTCCGACGTGCGGCTGGTTATTAAACCGCCAGATGGGCGAATTGAAAGTATCCGCATTGTTGAAAGCAGGGTATCTCCGGAGGGCTCATTTTATATGCCTCCGAGTTGGTGTCGGAACAGTGAGCATTGGAGATTTCAGCTTGGTTATCTCCTGCGATTTATTTTGACTGCAAAGCCCGACTTTACAAAGAGCGTTAGTCTGCCGCATTGGAAGGAAGGGACATCGACATATCGGGCACCCACAAATCACTGGTATCAGCGTCTTTATGGGCTACACAACGGGCACACCGCGTTCGGTGATGATTGGCTGCCAATATCTGATTGGATAGAGCGGCTTCTTTCGACGTTGCTTTGTTGGCCTGGCTGTGGAACATCGGAAATGACTGTCTGGATACAAGAAGGTATTTCGGAAGTATGCGACAGGATTGAACGGCGCATCAATCATCTTCTGGACAGGCAGGGGCACACTTCGACTGTTTTGACACTCCCCCTTAACGGGTCATGGCAACTAAAGCCGAACGAGGAACGTCCACTGCGGGCATGTGTAATCCAGACGGTAATACCGGAACCTAAAGATTTTACAATACAAGACCTGACGCTTTCTCAGCCCGCAATGCGAAAAAAGCATCGCAATCATCTTGCCGCTGCGCTGGCAGCAATTGAGCGAATGCTGGACTTGCGAGAAACGCACAAGGGGCGTCAAGGTCGCTTGGATTGGTTGATATTGCCTGAACTGGCCGTACATCCGCAAGACGTTAAGACTCATTTAATTCCGTTCGCTCGGGCACACAAGACTATTATTCTTGCAGGGTTGACTTATGAGGCAATTATTTCTGGACAGCCTTTGATCAATTCTGCCCTTTGGATAATTCCCGAGTGGTCGCCAACTCACGGTCTCCACATTATGATCCGCCGTCAGGGGAAACAACATCTTGCTCCGGACGAAGCGGTGTTTAATGCCTCAAATGTAGTCTTGCGGGGATTTAGACCCTGTCAATGGCTGGTAAATTATAAATGGTCAGGTAGCATTGTAAACCGTCCACTTTGTCTCTCGGCCTCAATATGTTATGATGCAACAGATTTGAATTTAGCGGCAAATCTACGACATCATTGCGATGTTTTTGCGATTCCAGCACTCAACCAAGATGTTACTCCCTCGACGCTCAGCGGCGGGCGATTCAGGATTACTGTGGCCGTAATGGAGCCACGATAATCAAGGAATTCTTCGTCGCCGAGTCCGCCAAGCCAGGGGCGGCACGCAAGGAATTCAATGCGATGTTGGATTGGGTGAGACATAACGCTCGAAGTGCTGCCATCGGAGGCATGGTATTCCACAAGGTTGGACGAAAAAGCCAAACAAGGCTGGCTTCCGAGCCGTCCGCCGTTTGGCTATCGTAATGATTCCGATGACGATAACGAACCGATCAAACCTGTTCCAGAAAATGCCGCGGCCATCTCAAGGATTTTCGAGTTGTACTCCCGCGGCGATATGACGTTCGAGTCTCTCGCCGAAAAAATGAAGGCGGAAGGGCACATCTACAAAGTGTCGGAGCCAAACTTCGGACGCAGAAATTTGTCCTTTATCCTGAACAACCGTTTTTATATCGGCGAGATTTTTTGGCATGGGCGCGTCTTCCAAGGAAAGCATCGACCGCTCGTTGACAAAAACACGTTCCAGACGTGTCATGACATCCTGACGGGAAAGAATCGGCGCACCAGCAAATCGAACGAAGAGTTGCCGTTGGGCGGCGGTTTATTCCGTTGCAAACACTGCGGTCAGGCCATCACTGCCGAGCACATCCGCCGCAAACGAAAGGACGGATCGTTCCGTCATCATCTCTACTACCGCTGTGCGAACAATAAGCCGGGGCCAGACCATCCGACCATTCGCTGGAGTGCCGACGACCTGGAGGCCGGTATCATTTCCGAACTCTCCAAATTGAAACTGCCGAACCCCGAGGTGACGGAGTGGTTCAGGAAATCGCTTTCGACGGCGTTGTCCGACGAAACGGAATATCGCAAGCGGACGCTGACGGCTTTCAGGAAACGAGAGACTGAACTTGAGGGGATGCAGGATCGCCTGCTGAATACGCATATCAACGGAACGATCAGCGAAGAAATCTTCACGAAGAAGAACGTCGAGATCAAGATGGAGTTGGATCGGGTTCGAGAGGAGATGTCGAAGGAAGCGAAGTTGAACGCCGACTACAAGGACATGGCCGTAGCCATCTTCGATCTGACTCAACGGGCGGCCGAGACTTGGAGGGGTTCAAACAATGCGTTTCGGCGGGAACTTTTGGATGTACTTTGTTTGAACCGCAGTTTGGATTCTGCAAGTCTATGTCTTGACTGGCGTAAGCCGTTCGACGGACTGGCCGAACGGCCTAATTCTACGGATAGTATCCCCAGCCGGATTTGAACCGGCGTTCACAGGCTGAGAACCTGTTGTCCTGGGCCGGGCTAGACGATGGGGACGATGCGGAATACCCACGTTACTTGAATGTGGTTTTTTCGCAAGGGGCGGATTTGGGATATTTATCGTGAGGGACTGTCACATTTGAGTTACGCCGGAATGGCTTCTTGAAGCTCGAGGATCGGAATGGGTGGAGGCCAGCGCTTTTCCCATCTGC
>JANXLS010001123.1 GCA_025355035.1 Planctomycetota bacterium
CAGAAAGTTGGCGTCGATCCGTCGCGCATGAAGTTGGAGGTCATCGCCGCGCTCGAAAAACTGTCCAAACAAAAAGGCGGTGATGTTCATTTATCAAACGAACTGCGCTCAATCTTCAATGCTGCTGAGGACGAAGTCAAGAAGCTGAAGGATGAGTACGTTTCGACGGAGCATTTGTTGCTGGGGTTAGCATCTTCCAAGACGGACACGGGAACGATGCTGAAGAACTCTGGCGCGAGCCGTGACGAGTTGCTGAAAGCGATCCAGTCGATTCGTGGATCGGCGCGTGTGACAACGAACAATCCTGAAGCGTCGATGCAGGCGCTCGAAAAATACGGCAAGGATTTAACGGCGCTCGCCCGGCAGGGGAAGCTCGATCCCGTCATTGGGCGCGACGACGAAATCCGGCGCGTGATCCAGGTGCTATCGCGCCGAACGAAGAACAATCCGGTGTTGATCGGCGAACCCGGCGTGGGCAAGACGGCCATCGCGGAAGGGCTTGCCCGGCGCATCGTCGCAGGCGACGTCCCTGAGAGCTTAAAGGACAAGCGGGTCGTAGGGCTCGACGTTGGAGCATTGATCGCGGGCGCAAAGTTCCGCGGCGAGTTTGAAGAGCGGCTCAAGGGTGTGTTGCGCGAAATTACGGAATCGAACGGCAGCATCATACTATTCATCGATGAATTGCACACGATTGTCGGTGCGGGCGCGGCGGAAGGCGCGGCGGATGCAGCGAATATGTTGAAGCCGGCATTGGCGCGCGGCGATCTGCGCTGCGTCGGGGCGACGACGTTGGATGAATACCGCAAGCACATTGAAAAAGATGCCGCGCTGGAACGACGCTTCCAGCCTGTGTACGTTGGCGAGCCGACCGTTGAGGCGACGATCGCAATTTTGCGCGGATTGAAAGAACGCTACGAACTGCATCACGGCATTCACATCACCGACAGTGCGCTTGTGGCTGCCGCGACGTTGTCGAATCGCTACATCGCTGACCGATTCCTGCCGGATAAGGCAATCGATTTGGTTGACGAAGCGTCGTCAGCGCTGCGCATGGAGATCGACAGCCAGCCGATAGAACTCGATACGCTCAACCGGCGCATCATGCAGCTTGAGATCGAACAGGCGGCGCTTAAAAAAGAGAAGGACCGGCCGAGCCAGGATCGGCTTTCGAAACTGAGCGTGGAACTGGCCGAGTTGCGCGAACGCGCGAGCACGTTGACGGCGCGCTGGCAGAACGAGAAGGAAGTCATCGCGACGTTGCGCGGAATTCAATCGGAGTTCGAGGAATTGCGCACGGAAGAAGAGCAGGCCAAGCGCACGGGCAAGCTCGAACGCGCCGGGGAAATTCGTTATGGCGAGATACCGAAGCTCGAACAGGATTTGAAGGATCAGCAGGAGAAATTAAAGAAGCTGCAAATCGGCGGGGCGTTGTTGAACGAGGA
>JANXLS010001144.1 GCA_025355035.1 Planctomycetota bacterium
TGAAGGAAGAGCGCGAGAAGTCGGAGCGTGTTAAACGCGAGACGCCCATCTTGGTGGTATTGGGAAATCCTCCGTACAACGGTTATGCCGGCGTGGCCATGGTCGGCGACAAGGCCACCGACCGCGAGCGCGATCTGACGCGCGAAGAACGGTCGTTGACCGAAGCCTACCGCACAACCAAAAACGCGCCTGCGCCGCAGGGCCAAGGCCTGAACGATCTGTACGTGCGTTTCTTCCGCATGGCTGAGCGGCGCATTGTCGAGATGGGCAAGCCGGCGAAGGGCGTGGTCTGCTACATCTCGAATTATTCATGGCTGGACGGGCTGTCATTTACCGGAATGCGGGAGCGATACCTGGAAGCGTTCGACAAGATCTGGGTGGACTGTTTGAACGGCGACAAGTACAAAACCGGGAAGGTCACGCCGGAGGGCAAGCCTGACCCGAGCATCTTCTCCACCGAATACAACCGTGAAGGAATTCAAGTCGGCACCGCCATTGGGCTGATGGTCCGGAAGGAAAAGCACAAGCCGGCCGGCTCGGTCGCGGTGCGCCATTTCTGGGGCAAAGATAAGCGGGCGGATCTGCGAATCGCGGCGGAAAAGACGAAGCAGGCCGGGTACGAAAAGGTTGTGCCGGTAAACGAAATGGGGTTGTCGATTCTTTCGACGGCTGTAGGAAAAGCGTATTTCCATTGGCCGTTGCTGCCAGATTTATATCCCACGGCGTTCCCTGGCGTAAAAACGAGTCGGGATGATTTCGTTATCGCAATCGAAAGGAGTCGTTTGGTTGAACGAATGGAACGGTATTTTAATCCAACGATTTCAAACGATGAAATCCACAGGGAAAACGCTGGAATAATGACGGAAACACCACGTTTTAAGGCCGCACAAATCCGGCAACAGCTTTGTAAACGCGGCGTGCTTTCCAAGAATTTTGTCCGCTACTGTTATCGTCCCTTTGACATTCGATGGTTGTATTGGGAGCCGATAACAAAGTTGCTTGATGAGAAGCGAGATGATTATATTCCACACGTCTTTCCTGGAAACTTTTGGCTCGAAGCACGACAAAAGCAGCCCATGGAAAATTTCGATAGAGGACTTTGCGTTAAAGTTCTTTCGGATCAAATCGGGAACGGGATGTCCAGTTTCTTTCCCCTCTATTTGAGCGGAGCGCACGTGTCGCACGGCCTTTTCGACGGCCCGCCGAAAACCGACAAAGTTCCGAACCTGTCCGACATGGCGACGGCGTATCTTTCAAATCTGAAGGTAGACGGCCCTGAGCCGCTTTTCTTTCACGCGCTGGCCGTGTTGCACGCGCCCGCGTATCGCATCGAAAACGCCGGCGCGCTTCGGCAGGATTGGCCGCGCATTCCGCTGCCGGGCACGAAGAAGGCGCTGGAAGCGTCAGCGAACTTGGGACGAGAGCTGGCGGCGCTGCTGGACCCGGAGAGCGCCGTCAAAGGCGTGACGGTGGGCGCGGTGCGCGGTGAATTAAAAGTGCTGGGCGCCATCACCAAAGTCGGCGCGACCGCTGGCCCTGGCGGCAGCACCCTGAACCCAGACGCCGGCGATCTCGCCGTGACGGCCGGCTGGGGCCACGGCGGCAAGGACGGCGCGGTCATGCCCGGACGCGGGCGCACGGTTGCAAGGTCCTACACGCCCGCTGAATTGACGGCGTTGAACACTGCCGGAAAAGACGCACTCGCGCTGCTCGGCGACACCTGCGTCGATGTCTATCTGAACGATACCGCATACTGGCGCTGCGTCCCGCTGAACGTGTGGGAGTACACGCTGGGCGGCTACCAGGTCCTGAAGAAATGGCTGTCGTACCGCGAGAAGGCGTTGCTGGGCCGCGATCTGACGATGGATGAGGTCCGCGAGGTGACAAACATCGTCAGGCGTGTCACTGCGATTCTGTTAATGTCGCCAGCGCTGGATGCCATCTATACGGCAATCAGTATGGCAACTGCTGGCGGTAAGGGTTCGTAAGTAAAAACAACTACACGGGTCGGCGGCGGCTTTGTGAGTGTGGAAAAATGATTGGGCGCGTTCGATGGAAATTCAAGAATTGGCAAATCTGCTGCGCCGGCACTTCGTTGAAGTGTCCCTGCTCCATTTTCGATTGGATCATGGGTTCTTGTTAAACAAGAATGAGAGAAGCATCGAAGAAAAGCGCCTGGCGGATTTGGCCAGCACGATTGCATCCCAAATCAACGACGCTTCCGGTTTCACTAAGTCCGGTGAATTGAAAGGCGCGGTAGACGCATTGTCTCGCGGCTTTCTGCCGACTCTTATCGCAACAGATTCCCGCCGCGCCCCATATTATAAAAGTGTCAGTGGCGCAATTTCGGCGCTTGACGGCGAACCGTGCCATTTAAATGATGAAGTTGATTCGGAGAAAGGACGTTTTCTAAAAGAATGGCTGTCAAAACAACTCGACCGTGGCAGTGTAGTGCAAATCGCTCACCAGTTAGACGGGCATCTTTTCGTCCTGCTTCATGCCGGCGAAAACGAAGGGGATCGTGAGACCAACAGGCGCGATTTGGCACGGGGGAAAATTGAGAACGGACAGATTGCGATCTGGATTATCGAAATCATTGAGACATCAATTCAACGCGCATTTAAACAATTTGGGATTGATCAGCAGGAAGTTCTTCGAAGCATTGCCGAGTTGATGTCTGAAGCTGAATACCAGTTAATCGAGCGCGCCTTATTGAAAGACGAACCTGCGCGATGGGCAGCGGCGACCGATATCGTTTCTAAAGCGCGAACTGCGCTGACGCTTTTGAAAAAAATACGCGTTAACGAAGACCGCCCGGCGCAGAATTCTCCAGAGGTCATTACTTGTGCGATACCGTCAAATGCTTCAAACAAGGCAACTGAGAACGTTGCAGAGGAAAGCAATGCAATTACCACCGAAATATGCGAAAAAGAAATTGCAGCTTCGTCGGATGTCGCCGACGCGAGGCCGAAAATAGAGGTGGAGAGCGTCAACTCACCAGATGCCACAGTTGAAGAAAAACCAGTTTGGTCGTTAAAGAAATTTACGAAGAAAGTCAAACTTATCGCCGGCCATAACGGTAGCGTTTTAATTATAGGCGAAACTGGAACGGGC
>JANXLS010001236.1 GCA_025355035.1 Planctomycetota bacterium
CTGCGGCGAAGATGACGAAGAAGAGGAAGAAGAGGAGGAAGAGGAGCGGGAGTACGTTAATGTTGAGATTCCTGACCAGGCCCTCACTGAATACATCGATAATGCCGAACTAACAGACGAGGAATCGAAGCTCCTGAACGACAATACTACAAATATGTACTCATGGATCATCTACCAGCTCTGTCAGGAGATCGTGCTCGGCGAGTGAGATTCGACGACGAGCACTCCGATTTAACGTCGTTAATTGTTGCAGTTATGCCGTGGCAACTGCAACCGGTTGAGCAGTTCACGAACTTAAACGGTGTTTCGATGTGTGTGTTCGAATGCCCCTTCAAGATCCTCACTGTTGATGCTCTAGTCGGTGCCTTCAGGTTCGTGGTTCAGCACTTGAACGCGCCGGCTGTCGGCGTCTCCAGATCGATGCAAGAAAGGAAATAAAGACAATGAATTCAACGCGATTGTTCCCTGTGAACCCCGCGAGTTTTTCTCCGTACGGTATTTTTTCGGATGGGTTCGGAGCGTTTCGAACCCAGTTGGAGCCAGTAGGCTACAATTCATGTTCAGTTGTCGCGCCCACTGCGGCTCATCAAAATTCTGAAACGGTGTCAACGCCGGGCTCTCGATCGCCTGTGAAGCCGTTGGCCGTGAACATTCGTGAGACGGCGGAGATGATCGGCGTCAGTCCGCAGACGGTGCAGCGCGAAATCGATCGTGGAAATCTTCGTGCCCTCAAAGTGGGACGCCAATGGCGCGTGCGGCTGTCGGAGTTGAACGCGTATCTCGAACGCCAGGAACGCAAGGCGCGTTATTGAAAAATTGACACGCGTCATTCTGTGTTGTACCGTGACCCTGAACAGGAACCCGACTATGAATCCCACGCACGTGAAATCTAAACGACGGAAGCGATCAGGCTGGCGGTTTCGCTTCACTGACCCGGTGCGGCGTGTTCGCACCTACAAAACGTTTTGGTTCAAAAAACGTCTGGTGGCGCAGCAGGCATTTGATGATTTCCTTCGCCGCCGAGAAGCCCGGAAGATCGGCGTGCCGGATCACGCGGGTTGGGAAATGTCGTACGCGGATCTGGTGACAAAATTCTTGGCGGAAGCACCGATCCCAAGTGAGCGCCGCCGCACGTCATTGAAGTATGAACTTGAGCTGAACCTTCTGAAGGTTCAGGTTGGGGCAGATCTCGCGGAAATTGGTGGATTGACTGCGAAGTGCCGCAAGCTGCTGGAGACCAAGCGGGATTGTTTCGTAATTAAATGTGTCCAGCAGCCGCTGAAGCAGCTCGCGGCGTGGGCCGCATCCATTGGGCTGTTTCCATACAATCCGATTGCAGCCTGGAAGAAGTTGCCGCGCAAGAGTGAAGCGCGCCGCCGCCGTGCATTTCATCCGGACGAGATTCGCGCGATCCTCGCGGCGGCAACCGAAATGGACGGGATGTTGAATCGATCGATTCCATCGGCAACGGCATTCAAGGCATTGTTGATAACTGGGAATCGACCTGGCGCAGTCTTCCGGGCGACTGTGGGCGATCTAAAAGACGCGCGCCTGATGCTGCCGCCAGGTCACGGAAACAAACGCAACGGCATGGCGACGCTGCCCGCGGAATTCGTCGGCGAGCTCAATGACTATGTTGCGTTGCGGGAAGAAGTGGAACTGAAAGATCCGCTGCTCGTGTCACACAAGGGGAAACAGATCGACGGACTCAACATCGGCGACGACTTCAAGCGCTGCCTCGCGCTCGCATTTGTCCGGATGGAGTGGCCAGCCGACGATGACAAAGCTGAACAGGTCGATCCGTTCCGCGTTTCGTACATCATCAGTACGGGGACGCCGCGCGGCTTTGATGGCGGGCCACCGACGAAGGGCGGCAAGAATGCCATCGCGCGTGCGAAACAAGTCCAGCTCGAAGAAGCCGTCGCCAGCAAGATCCGAAACCAAGTTGAGAAGAGGCTGGCGGGCACCGATCTTTATTGTCTGCGCAAGACCCACGTTTCGTGGGCGCGGCGGCTGGTGAACGCGGAAAGTGTGCGGTTGCAAGTTGGACACGCGCCGCGGGACATTGAGGAGCGCCACTACCTGGACATGGTGGATGCGAGCGTTTCTTCTCAGGCTGTGTGGGATGTGCTGAACGAGAAGCAAAGCGAAGAGGTGGCTCCGCTCTTCTGGGCGATCCGGGAAGCCAGAGACCTGACTCAAGCGATGGAGTGTGCTCGCGCGCTGGAGAGAGTGCTGGGGAAACACAATGGATCCGCCCTAGCCAGCTTCTTAGAGGCCAAGGAGGACCTCTTGGCGCTGCAT
>JANXLS010001291.1 GCA_025355035.1 Planctomycetota bacterium
ATCGCTGCGGCCGCTGACCGCGCGGAGGCTGATGTTCGTTCGGTGGTTGTCGGGCTTTCCGGAGAGGTAAAATTGACGACCGCCAAAGCGGCCGTGGGTTTGGACGCTGAGCACCGGAGCGTTACGGCATACGATATTTTACGTTTACGGAAAGCGATTCCCGTGGAAGTACCTGCTGGACGCCGGGCGATTCATCGGTTCGATGGGCCCTACAGCGTGGGTGATTTACAGGGTATCGAAAATCCGGAAGGACTCAGCGGCGATCGACTCGATTTGCAATCCGCGTTTCTCTCGGCACCCGTTGATCGGATGGACAACGTATTGAAAGCGGTGCGCGCGGCGGGCGTCGGAATTGAAGCGGTGTCGCTGGAACCGATGTCGTGTTCGCTGGGATCGCTGACTCCAGACGAACGAAATCTCGGCGCGGCTGTTCTTGATTTCGGGGCGGGTGCGTTTCGCGGCGCGTTATGGGAAGCGGGTCGATTGCGGCAGGTTCACATCGCGACGGGCGAGCCGTCCAAGTCGGCGTCGGGACGTGCGATCGTCAGTACAAACTCATCAGGCGACGGGATGGAATGGGTTGTGTTGTCCATCGCGCGGCGGTTCCGAATTGCGCCCGCGACGGCGGAGAAATTGTTGCGCAGTCATGGCGCGTTGGGCGAGGCGAACCTCGAAGCGTTGCCGCCTGCTGTTGAAGTCATGGCCGTCGACGGTCTGGGAATTGTGAAGATTGATACCCGTGAATTGATGCTGACGCTGGAAGAACTGCTCGCGCCTGTTGCGCGTTGTTTGCGCGAAGGGTTGTCGAGTTTGTCGAGCGCTCACGCCGGCGGAATTGTGTTGGTCGGCGGCGGCGCAAAGATTCGCGGCATGAGCGATTGGATCTCGAAACGCTTCGGTGGATTACCTGCTCGTTTGGGCGTTCCGCACTGGGAATTGCAGGATGGCGCAACGCTACCGGACGAATTGAGCGATTGTTCAGCGTGCTCGCTGGCAGGGCTGATTGCGCTGGGAGCCGAAGGTCGCGTTCGAGCGAGGCGGCAATCGGGGACGGCGCTTTTATCGCGACTGACCGACCAATTGAAGCGCTTCACTGCGTCGTTGTAAACGTGTTCGATTGGAACTTGGATACGAGAGTTATGAACACGCTGTTCTCTCAAGATAATTCGCGGGTGCTGGTCCTCGGCGTGGGCTCGTTGGGTTGCGTGGCGGCACGGCTAGGCGATGAAGACAGTGAGGAGTCTGCCGCCGTGTGGGGCGCTGCGCACGTCGATTCCGCCGAGTTGATTGCGACCGGCGTCGAGCGAAAACTTTTTCTGAAAATGGGCGAAGGACCCTTTGAGGCACGAACTCTTGCGGACAGTCTCGACGAAAATGCGGTGAATGTGGAACGCATGACGCGCGGACGTGAGGCGGCGATTCTGTGCGGTGAATTGAGCGATCCGGTGGCGTTGCGATTGATTGAAACGTTGAGCGGCGCGTTGAGCGATTTGGGTGTTTCCGTGTTTGCCATGTTGATCGAACCGTTCTCGCCCAAAGGCGAGCGTGATTCGACCCTGCTCGAACGCGACGGCAATCGACTCGCCGGCGTCGTTCCGTTTGTGTGCGCGTTGAACCCCGGAATGGAGAACGTCTCTGCCGGTGTGTCGGTGAAGCGCATTCGCAAGATGGCTGCGGAACGTCTCGCAGCGACGGCGGAATGTTTTGCAACGGCGTTGAACTCAACTGCGGACGACGCCTGGGAGCTCAAGAATCTGCGCGGATTGCATCGCGCCGTGTTCGCTTCTGCAAGCGCTGTTGCTCCGGCGAGCGCAACCATTTCGGCGCTCGAAATGGCGTTGCGATCGTTCGACGAGGCGTCCAGCGAGCGGATCAACGCGGCAATCCTTTCGTCCTCGTCCGAAATTTCGTTCCGCGAAACGCAGGCGATTTTGCGGACGATTCCGTCGGAAGCGTCCGTTATTGCAACTGCGAACTCGGTGCGTTCGGGTTGTGCGAATTGTTTATTGTTGAGCGGGGACGAGAAGGCGGCGAACATCGTGAGCATCGGCGCTGCGTTCGAACGCGCGGAAGAATTCGCGAGCTAAGAACTACCGGCCCCCCCCCCGCATCGATCTGCTTGCGGCGCGCGCCGTGCCCTTCGTCAGACTCGCTTTGCGTAGTCTCCAAATACGCAGCGCTCGTCTTCCTCGGTCCACTTGCCCGGCGCGGCGCATCTCGACGCGTGGGTTTTGTCCGGTAGCTCTAAAAAAAACGAAGCCGCGACGATATGCGCCGCGGCCCCGTGTGAAAAACACGCCTACTGTTTCTTCTTCAAATTCGCCATCACGCGCGTCGGCAAACCCTGGATACGCAGGAATCCGGTTGCGTCGTCCTGGTTGTAACTGCCGCCGGCTTCCATCGTCGCGATGCTTTCGTCGTAGAGGGAAAACGGCGATTTGCGTCCCGTCGGGCGGACCGTGCCCTTATAGAGCTCGCAGCGGACCGTGCCGGTGACGTTCTGTTGGGTCTCGTCGATGAATGCGTCGAGGCAATACTTGGCCGGGTGGAACCAGAAACCGTTGTAGACAAGTTCCGCGTACTTCGGAATCAAGCTGTCGCGCAGATGCATGACTTCACGATCCATCGTCAGGCCTTCGAGATCGCGGTGGCATTCGTACAGCACTGTCGCAGCGGGCGCCTCGTAAACGCCGCGGCTCTTCATCCCAACGAAGCGATTCTCAACCATGTCGCAGATCCCGACGCCGTTTCGTCCAGCGATGATGTTGAGTTCTTCGAGCAGCTTCACCGCGTCGAGCTTTTTGCCGTTCAACGAAACCGGATAGCCTTTTTCGAAACCGACTTCGATGACTTCGGTTTTGTCCGGAGCCTGTTGAGGTGGCGTGATCAACTGATACATCTCGTCGCGCGGCTTATACCATGGGTCTTCGAGTTCGCCGGCTTCGTGGCTGCGGTGTTGCAAGTTCGGATCGGTCGACCACGGCTTCTTTAGGCTCGCGGTGACGGGGATGCCGTACTTGGCCGCGTACTCGATTGCTTCTTTTCGTCCCGGGATCAGCGCGCGGAATTCAGCGTCGCGCCATGGAGCGATGATGCGCGCTCCGGGAAGCAGCGCGTACGCGGCGAGTTCGAAGCGGCACTGGTCATTGCCTTTGCCGGTCGCGCCGTGCGCGATGATCTGAGTGCCTTCGGCCTTTGCAACGTCGATGATCGCCTGGATCATGAACGGGCGGGCGATGGACGTGCCAAGGAGGTAGCGGCCTTCGTATTTGGCTTCGGCGCGGATGCACTGGAAGACGCCGTCGCGCGCGAATTCCTTTTTGATGTCCTTGATGATGAACTTGCTCGCGCCGCTGGCCAGCGCCTTCTTCTTGAAATCGACTTCTTCCTGCTGTCCGCAGTCGATGATGACGCAGATGACGTCGAAGTTCTTCTGGGCGAGCCAGTGCACGATCACGCTGGTGTCGAGTCCGCCGGAATAAAGGAGGATCACTTTTTCCTTTTTCGGAGCGGACGGAACGGATTTCTTGGCCATTGTTTCCACTTCTCCTAAAAATGTTTTAACGCAGAATCATAGACGATTCGGTCCAAAGTCCAAGAGCCAAAGTCATGCGATTGCCCTGAAAGACGTTTGCAGCCGCGCTCGTTTTGGGAAGAATGGGGCGAAGAACACGGCGCGTTTTCTGACGGCAAAATCAAATTTTGGGAAGAGACATGTCCACTGAACCGTTCGCGATCAAACCGATTCTCGACGCGTTGCTGCTCAATAAGAATCTGTCGAACGAGCAGGCGCGCGCGACGATGGAAGCCTTGATCGACGGCCGATTGACACCGGCTGCGATCGCAGGCTTTGCAATCGCGCTGCGTATAAAAGGGGAGAGCGTCGAGGAGCTCGCAGCGTTCGCGTCGGTGATGCGCTCAAGAGCTGAACGCATCGACGCTCCGGCCGATGTGCTTGATACATGCGGAACGGGCGGTGACGCGGCAGGGACGTTCAACATTTCGACGGCAGCGGCGCTTGTTGTGGCGGGCGCAGGTATTCCGGTCGCGAAACACGGTGGACGTGCCGCGACCAGCACGACGGGTTCGGCGGACGTGTTGAAGGAGTTGGGCGTCAATGTCGATGCGACGCCCAAACAGGTCGAGCGTTGCGTTCGCGAAGCGGGGATCGGTTTTCTGTTTGCGCCAACATTTCATCCCGGCATGCGACATGCAGCTCCGGTTCGCAGAGATCTGGGTGTTCGAACGATCTTCAATCTGTTGGGACCGCTATCGAATCCTGCTGGCGCGAAGAAGCAATTGATCGGTGTATCGCGGCCCGACCTGTGTGAAACGTTTGCGAAAGCATTGATGCTTCTGGGTTCCGAGGCCGCGATGGTTGTCTGCGGAACGGCTGCGGACGGTGAAGGATATTTGGACGAACTGTCGACATTCGGCACAACACAGGTTGCGCGCCTTCTGAACAATGAGATCAAAGTTGTGACGATCGATCCGATCAAACTGGGCATTCCGCTGGGCAATCCGAACGAATTGCTGGCGAAGGATGCAGCCGAAAGCGCCGAGATTGTCCGGGCGATTTTGCGCGGCGTGCGCGGCTCGGCGCGCGACATCGTCGTGTTGAACGCGGCCGCAGCGATTCAGATTTCCGGCCGCGCAAAAACATGGGTCGACGGGTTGGCGTTGGCCGAGCAGAGCATCGATTCAGGCAAGGCACGCGAAGCGTTGGGACGTCTGGTGCAAGTCAGTCACGAAGGAGTGCCGAATGCCGAGTGAAGGGCCAGGAGTTGGAGTTACTCCGTACATTTTAAGGAAAAAATGAAATATGCGTGAACTGTTGATTCTTGTTTTGGCGGCAGGACTTGAAGTGGGTGGCGACGCGTTGGTGCGGTGGGGATTGACCGAAGGAAAGACGCTCGGATTGATTCTGGGGGGAATCGTGCTCGTCTCGTATGGCTTCATGGTGAACCTGACGAAATTGGATTTTGGAAAATTGATGGGCATCTACATCGTCGTCTTTTTCCTCGTCTCGCAAGCGGTCGCGGTGGTTTTCTTTCAGGAAAAGATAAAGATGCCGCTGGTGGTGGGGGGCGCGCTGATCGTTGCGGGCGGGTTGGTGTTGATGCTTTGGAAAGGGGACGTGGCGGCGTAGGAAGGGGTTTGAGCTGTTGCACTCAAGGTCTGGCACGAATGACTTCTCGTACACCCTCTTAAGCCTTCGGCCCTTGCGCTCCGCTAAAGAGGTGGCGGTTGGAGTAGAGGTAATCGCAGCCGGACCAGACGGTGACGGCGGTGACGATCCACATCAGGGAGTGGGCGACTGAGGTGACTGCGGCGCCGGTTGATGCGGATTTCATGGAGACGAATTCTTCGCCATAAATGATCGCCAGTCCCAGCACAATGAAAATGACGGTGCCTTGGGCGATGGCTTTGATTTTGCCGCTGCTGCGGGCGTGGACGAAGATGCGGCGTTCGATACCGAAGGCTCGGATGACGGTGACGAGCATGTCGCGATAAAAGAGGATCATGACCATCCAGATCGGAATCCATTTTCCGTGCGCCTGGCTTGCGAACGAAAAGAAGACGCTGAGGCGGAACGTCGAATCGGCATAGGGGTCAAGGATCTTTCCGAAATCGGAGACTTGATTGAATTTTCGGGCGATGATGCCATCGAGGATGTCGGAGATTTCGCTGAGACTCATGACGACGAGACAGGCGATCAACCCGGCGCGGCCACACAGCCAATCGGGCAGAAATGGATTCGAACCGGAACCGATGAAGAGCGCCAGAAACACGGGAGCGGATGCCAGTCGGAAGAGCGTTAACATGTTCGGAACAGTCATAAAATCATATTAAAAGGAGCGAACGACCGGCGAAAGTGAAATTCCCGTGTGCGTTTCGATGCTGAAGCATTCCGGTTGACCGGCGCATTGTCGTCTTATAATATGGTAGTTGTTACAACATTAAATCATTGTTTAAATTCGCTTAGGAGAAAACAGATGCGCGCATCCGTCGTGTGTTCGTCGCTAGCCGCGTTGGTTCTGCTCGGTTCGCCTCTCGTTCGCGCCGATGTGGACAGCGCCAAAGGGTATGTCAAAGAAGCCGAGGAGTTGATCGAAAAAGGCAGCAACTCGGACATGGAAAAAGCGGGTACCAAACTGGAACTCGCGGAGACGGAACTCGACGGCGTGGCTGAAGCGGCGAAGGCTCCGGTTCAGGCTGCGATCAAAGCGGCGAAAGCAAAAATCGCCGGGGCGGCTGCTGCGGCGGACAAGCCGATGTACCTTCGTCAATTGTCGCGCGCCATGGACGACGCAGAAGGTTCGATTGGCAACCTTGCAACGTGGCCGACGGCTGAACGTGAATTCAACGATGTCTCCAACAATCAAAAAGCGAAGGTCGTCATCAAAGCGGAACTCGAAGCCGCTTCGAAAAAGTTTGCGACATTTAAGAAGCTGAACGCGAAAAAGTCCATTGGCCTTCACGTAGAAGAAATAAAGACCGGATTGAAGTACATCGAAGAGAAATGGGTGGACGACAAAAAAGAGATGCTCGATCCGGATACGTCTGCGAGCAACAAAGCTGAGATTGCCGAAAGCACGGTCAAATCGATCAACGAGTTGCGCAAGCGCATCAGCGATCAACTTCCCGCAGATGACGAGGCTGCAAAAACGATTGGCGCGAAGCTCGACGCAATCGCGCAGGAGAGTACGAAACTCGGACTGGCCGGGCGCATTAAGGAAGTGGTCGAAACGCTCAAGCGGCAATTCGATCTGTACAAGGACGATTGGAATGGCTACGAAAAAGAGACGAAGGGTCCGACGTGGAAGGAGTATCAATCGATTTCGAGTGCCGAAATGTCGCGCTTCCTCGGGCCGAAGTCAGCTGAATTCTTGATGCGGACGGATGATTTTTTGGAACATTTGAAAGAAGACGAAGACTACAAATCTGTCGCATCCGATCCGAAAGTCAAAGCGATCGTGGATGGCGCGAAGGCCAAGCGCGACGCGGTTGCGGCGAAGTTGGTTTCGTTCGTCACGCCGATTGTGGATGAAGCATTGAAGTCGGCGGGCAAGGAAGCGGGTGTTATCGACAATTTGGAATCGAACGTGCGGCTGACGCTCGGTGAAAAATCGCCGGAAGGAGTGGCGATGCGCGCGCGATTGAAGAAGAAGAGCGAGGAGACTGTCGCGGCGGCGACAGGCGCTGAAGACGCGAAAGTTAAACTCATTGAAATGCTGCGCAAAAAAGCGGAGTCGGAATATCCGAATCTGTATGCGGGAATGACATGGATCGATAAGATCGACCTGTCGAATCCGGGGGCGCTGAAGGGCAAGAATATTGGTTTCCTGTCGGACAATTTGATGGGTTATCGCTTTAAGCCGTGCGACTATTATTTTGCGACGACAATCGGTGGAATTCCTGTTGCCGCGACGATGGATCCGATGCTGAAAAAGCAGATCGATGCGACGGAGAAGGCGATCGGCCGTTCGTTGGGAGACGACGACAGCGATGGCAAGTGGGACATCGTCGCAGTCGTCACGGACAAAAAGACGAAGCTCATGGCGATTCGCACAGCGGAATCGACGGGGAAGATCGATGGCGTCGATGTGAAAATCGATACGAAGTACTCGGTGCCCGTGGAAGCGATCGTCATTGAGATCATCGCCGCGAAATGCGGACCGTTCGCTGGGGTAAAA
>JANXLS010000016.1 GCA_025355035.1 Planctomycetota bacterium
CGTGACCGCTGCGGCGTGGCAGGCCTTAAGCGAAACCGACGAGGTCCCGCTGCACGTGAAACGCGTTGCGGCGTCCATGGAAATTTTCCACAAAGCTTCATTGATTCACGATGACATCGAAGACGACGATGATTTTCGCTACGGTACGGAGACGCTTCACAAGTCGCATTCAGTCCCGGTCGCGTTGAACATCGGTGACTATTTGCTGGGACGCGGCTACCGCATCGTCGCCGACGAAATGGTCGCGATTGGTGCGGAGCGGACGGTCAAAATTTTGCGCAAACTCGCCGAATCGCACGTGAAACTTTCGGAAGGGCAGGGCGCCGAATTGCTGTGGCGCAAAGGCAAGGACAAGAATCTTCAGCCGATCGAATGCCTGCGCTTATATGCGCTAAAGACGGCACCCGCATTCGACGCCGCGCTGTATTCCGGTGTGGTTCTCGCTGGAATGGATGGGAAGTGGGATGCGGAGCTTTCAGAATTCTCGAAGCATCTCGGTGTCGCGTATCAAATCCAAAATGATTTGAAGGATGTGGCGGGCGACGAGGAGAACAAGGTTGATGTCTGCGGCGATATTCTGAAAGGCCGACCGACGCTGCTGTTCGCGATGGCGCTGGAATCCGCCGACGAAACCGAACGCGCCGCTTTACTGCAAGCTGCGCGCGAAGGTCCGCAGACGACGGTGAAACTCGACGCGCTAAAAGACATCTATTTCAAACACGAAATCCCCTCGCAAGCCGAGATGCTCGCCGTCCACCAACGCCGCCGAGCAATGCAAGCGGTGCGGAATGTTGAACATGACGGGATGCAGGCACTGTTCACATTTCTGGCGGCGACGCTGTTGGATTGAAATGTTGACGTGCAATGTGTAGAGGCTATCGTAAGTATATGGTAATCGAACGGACCGAACATGAACGTCTCGCCGTGGTAAATGGGGAACTGCTGCGATTGGAAGTCGCATCAGTCGGTACGCTCGCGGTTTTGCGTGAATCGGAATACAAAGACTTGCTGATCGATGCACGCGAAGCGGCCGATTGGGTTGCATTATCAATCGCAGCATTAAATAAATGGTGCACAGAGAATCCAATTTAACATGAACCCGGGCGAAATATATTGGGCTGATTTGGCAGCAAGCAGGCGACCTGTGGTTATTATTTCCGCATTGGATTTAACCACTTGGATTCTAGGGGTGTTGAACGCCTTGAAGATGCGCGATTTGATACGGGCCATGGGTTATGTTAACTGCGCCGAACGCGAGCCAGAGTAGCTGACGAGCATGGATTTTCTCACTCTCCTCCGCGACGATATTCGTGAGGGTCTCGCGAAGACCTCTGCGGCGTTTCGCACTAGGCACTCGCAGTGGATTCTTTCCCAGCAAAAGGCTGAAGGTGGGTTCGCCAATCGGCGCGGAAAAGTAGATCTTTATTACACGGGTTTTGCGTTGCGCACTCTTTCGGCGCTGAATGTTTTAACTCCGGACGTCGCGCGCAACGCATCGGCGTGGTTGCTCGCGATCGGGCGCGATGGGGATTCCGTTCGGCTGCGACAACCGCACGGGGCGTTCTGCGATACGGTGCAGGCGGCGTCGTGGTGGGACTCGGTTATCCTCTGCGAGGAAGCGATAGGCACAACAATGCTCGACAATGCCGAACGCCAGCGTTTGCAGGCGTTGACGCTCGAACGTGTTTACTCGATGCGACGGGAGGATGGCGGCTACGCGAAGACGAACGTCGAGACGCACGGCAGTCTGTATCATACTTTCTTGGCCGCGTCGCTTCACGCGCGCACGGGCATAACGATTCCTCATGAAAATAAAATGCGCGCATTTTTGCATGCGCTCGCCCGGCCGGAGGGCGGGTTTATCGAGAACAAATACAGCAAGCGTCCCGGCACGAATGGTACTTCGGCGGGTGTGTTCTTGAGTCTGATCCTGGGCGATCTGGACGTCAGCGAAAAGCATTTCAAGTTTATGGAATCGATGCGCAATGAAGAGGGCGGATTCGAAGCGGCGCCGTCGGCGCCGTTGGCAGATTTGCTTTCGACGTACACGGCGCTGCTGACGCTGAAGATGGCCGGACGGTTGAATTCGGATCTGCTTGACGCGGCCGCGCATTATGCGCGAAGTCTTGAAATGGCAGACGGCGGTTACACCGGTTTCGCGCTCGAAAGCGTGGTCGATTGCGAGTACACGTTCTATGGGTTGGGCGTCGAAAGCATCGTCGCGTAAGAGGGCTATTTCTTCTTCCACT
>JANXLS010000045.1 GCA_025355035.1 Planctomycetota bacterium
CCAAATCGAGACCCGTCATGACACGTTTGGGATGGACAATCAGAACGTCCATTTCCGGCAGATGCTTTTCAATCCAATCCTCGCGGGCTTCGGGCTTCACTGTGTCGGGCATGATCAGTGCGCGGATGCCGGCGTCGGTCAGGATTTTTAGCAGCTTCAGGCGGACATTGTGAACGCCGGTGAACTGCGGATAAATCGCGCATCTCCGATCCGATCGGAGTTCCGTCCGTACAATCTCAACAAGTTTCGCGTCCTTGCTGTCGGCGTGATCTTCGCCCAGATCGGTCGGCCAGGCGACCGTCTCCGATCCGCAAGGTCGGCCGTCTTCGTCGTACACGCGGGCCGTGATCGGCTCCCAGCCATAGGGTTTGTCGAGATAGGCGTCGAGGGCTTGAACGCGGGTCGCCGCCAAGCCGGGCGGAGATTTCCCATTCAGCCGGCGTTGGATCGCGTCGCGCAGTTCGTCGTCGAGTTTCTTGTACGCGTCCTTCAACTCCGCGCTCATGGGGCACGAAACCAGCACGCGCTCCATCGTCGGCAACGCCGGACCCAACTCATCGAGCGACATGAACACGCCGCGGTCGAGGAGGAAATGATTAAACAAATCCGGGCTAATTCCAGGACGCGGGCGCTCGTTGGTCCGATACGACTTCCGTCGGCCACACGCACCGCGCTGCACCCGCCCGGAGAAATCGTCCGCATCTCCCCGGCAACTTCGCACGACCTGGTGTTCCATGACTCCATACTTCGTGACGAAGCCGCGCTGATTGCGTGCGATGGCCGAAATGCGCGCACCGCCCAAGTTCTGAAGATTGAATCCGCGCTGATTCAGCAGTGACGCTGACATGCGCCAGAGAGGCGCGTGAAGGTCGAGCGCTTGCCCGCCGATGAGCGTACCCGTTAACGCCAACGTGAACCGGCACGCCGACGCCAACGTGCCGAAGGTGTTGCCTTGAATGGATTCGGCGGCGGCGAGTTCGTGAACCTCATCCGCAATCAGAAGATCAAAAACGCGCTTCATTTTGCGCTGGATGTAGCGGTCGATATGCGGATTTTTGCGGAAGCCGCGCGCGTTGGTCAGCAACTTGTCACCGCAGTGTTTGCAGGCGATGG
>JANXLS010000089.1 GCA_025355035.1 Planctomycetota bacterium
CCATCGCCGGGTTCGACGCGAGTGATTTCCGTCAACGTCGGCGCCGCAATGGCGGCGGTCGGTTGCATGAATCGCGCCCATGTGACAGCGAACAAACGGCGGCTTTTCGCAGCGTATGCACCCATAAAAATCGCGAGAACAAAGGCGATGCTGAACGCCCATGCCAGTTGCTTCCAGCGAATCGTGCGGGCGAAGTCGAGCGGTTCGGAGCGAACGCCGGCTTGATTGACGAGCGCGGCGACCAATTGAGGGCTCGCGAATTTCGCGGCTTTTTCTTTGTCCGCGCCGAATTCCAACGCGGTCGAGAGTTGCTGTTCGAGTTCCGGGAACGCGCCTTCAACTTCGCGCGCGGATTGAACGGTGTCGCCGAGCACTTTCCAGGGGCGATAGATCCATTGAAAAATCGCGAACGCGACGGCGATCACAGTGGAAAAGAGCGCAAAAATGCGCGTGCCGACGGAGAGTTTGAAGACAATATCCGCGACGCTGAAGCCCAGAAACGCGGCGACGAAAATGGCCAGCGCAGCGAGCACCCCTGTGCCGAGGTACTTGAAGCGCTGCCGTGTTCGGACGCCGTCGATGCGCGAGCGCAAACGGTCCCAGGATTCATCGGCGTTGTCGGTCAGAGCGGTCGAGGAGGTTCCAGTCGAAAGCATCGGGTCTTTCTCCGGGATCTGGCAGCGGAATCGTTTCAAATCCGTGCGGCTTAACAAAACATAAATATCGTAGAGCGTTTTGAGCGCTGGTCAATTACCTAAGATAGATAAACACTTAAATCGACGGAAAAGTAACGGCGTAATTTCATTTGTCATTTGCGATTTGTGATTTGGCACGTGCCATTTGAACCACCATTCTGATCAACTTTCGCGCTAGTGTTTCTTTGTCGACGAGCATCGATTCGACCGGACCTTCGCGCGGAATCCAGAGAAAATCCCCGTCGGCCGCTCCAATCGTTTTCGGCGAATTGAGGACGATGGCGTCGAGGTTTTTTGTTTCGAGTTTCTCAAGCGCGGACTTGAACGCGGAACGTCGTCGCAGATCGGCTGTTTTTCCGGAGCCGGTTTCGAGCGCGAAACCGATCAGGATCGGGGTGCCGTGCCGCGATTTGTACGCGCCGAGTTTCTTCAAGATGTCGACGGTCGGCTTCAGTTTCAATTCGAGTCCGTCGCTCTTCTTGAGTTTCGTTGACGACATTTTCGCAACGGTGAAATCGGCGACTGCGGCATTCATGATCACAACATCCGCGTTCGCGACGTGAGCGAATACGGCGTCGAGCATTTGACACGCTGAACGGACGGCGACGACGGTTGCGTTTTTCGGAGCGGATTTCCAAACGTCTAGTGCGACGGGGCCGTGGATCAGTGTGACGGCGTGGCGGGCTTTTTCGGCTGCGCGCGCGATGGCAAAGCCCAACGTTCCCGACGCGCGATTCGAGAGGAAGCGGACGGCGTCGATGTCTTCAATGGTGGGACCGGCGGTGATCAGGATGTTCATGAGTGGCGTTCAGGACGTTCGAATGCTCTGATATTTTTCCGTCGCAACAAGCTCGAATTAACAATTCGCTTTAGAGTCTATTCCAGTAGGCCAGTACAACGCCAAGTAATTAGTCCGCAAGCCAAGTGTAGCATAGCCAGATAAGTATCTGCGCGTTTTTCCCAGCG
>JANXLS010000091.1 GCA_025355035.1 Planctomycetota bacterium
TACTTGCCGTGCAGGAACACCCCGCTGTTTCCGCGGCCCTGTCCATCACCCTTCGGCGGGGTCGGTGCGGCCCATTCGACGTGAAGTTGGAAGTCCTCGAAATCGTCGTTTGTGTACACGTAACCGGCCTTCGCAACTGAGATCATTTCGCCGTTCTCTACGACCCACTTGCACGGCTCGCCCTTCTTGCCCGAATACCATTTCTCGGTGCTCTTACCATCGAAGAGAATGATCGCGTCCGCAGGCGCTTTGCCCGGAACTTCTGGCGTGCTGGCGGTACCCGGCGTGACGACGCGCGGCTGAGGGCGCAGACCATCGTGAACGTGCCACGTCCCGCTCGCTTCGGGCTGCAGCAACGGCGTATCCTGGTAGCCGAGCGGATGGGCCGGCTTCGGCGCGTCTTCGGCGCGAATCAAGCACACGCAGAACGTCAACATCGCAACAACGACGATTTTGTTCATGAACAACGGCTCCTAAAAAAGTTCATTCCTCCAAACGGTCCGAACTCGTGCGTCCATTTGGCTCCCATTTATATTCACCGATTACACCAAATGTTGATCCGCAGCACAATCTGAAAACAGGTTTATTGCGAAACAGCATGCGGACTGCAAACTATTTCTTCCAGTCGTAAAATCCCTGCTTGATTCGCTTTTTACAACGCAGCAATTCCGGAAAACCGGTCAGCGCTTTTCGGATCGCGCTGTATTTCGATGCGCCGTGTTTGCGCGCTTCGTGCCGTGTTTTCTCCTCGCCGATACGATTCGGATCCATGCCGCGATGCACGAAGATCGGAATCACGTAGCGGTGATCGTTTTCGACGAGCGACAGGTCCTTCGTGAAACTTGATTTCAATGCCGTGAAATTACTCGCCGCGTCGCTAACAGGACAGACCATGAGCTGGCGGATCAAGACATTGCCGAGTTTTGAAATCGCGATCAGTGAACTGGCGTGCTGACGCCGCGTTCGGATAGAGTTGACGAGATCCAACTTTCCGTCGTCGATCGGCTTCAACAGAATGGGAATATCTTCGGGCTGGTTCTGTAAGTCCGCGTCCATCGTCACGATCACGTCGCCGCTCGCATGCCGGAATCCGGTTTCGAATCCGCCAGTTTGGCCGGAGCGTTTTGGATTCTTAACGGGGCGCAATCGTGGGTGCGTTTCTGCGAATTTTTTCAACAACTCCAGGCTGCCATCAGATGAATGATCATCGCACGCGAGGTGTTCCCACTCGCGACCGCTCCCCGCGGCGCGCCATGCTTCCATCGTTTTTTCGATGCGCTCGACGAGTTCCGGAATGTTCGACGACTCATTGTGGATCGGTGTGACAACTGAGACTTTCGTAATGGGCATAAGACGACCGATTATAAATAGGAGTTGAGTTCGCGCATTAATAGATTTAAATAAATTCCGAACGAGCCGGAACGCGCCTACTCGCCGCCGATGGCATTCGGCAAGGGCTGATCCAATTCAGCGGAAGTCGGTTTCGAGACGCCGCCGATCAGATAAATCACCCCGCCGATTAACGACGAAAGTAGCACCACGCCGAAGAAATAGATCACCGCCAATGCCAGTGCTTCGTCTTTATAACCCGGGCCGAGTTGTCCGACGACCACCGAAGTAAAAATCGCCTCCCGGATACCGACCCCGTTGAATGTTATCGGCAACAGCGACGCGACAGCCTGGAACGTCATCATCGAACAATACACCCAGATCGTCATGTCCAACCCCAGACCGCGGCCCAGCACATAAATCAATCCAACTTCGCTCGCCTGATACACGATCGAAAGCGCCAGCGGCCACATGAAATGAGCGAGCGGAAGATGATAATTCTTGACCGCGTCGTGCATCGGTTTTAGCTTGTCGACGACGAACGAAAGATGCAGTTTTTTCAAAAACGCGGTCGCGAATGTGTAAAA
>JANXLS010000105.1 GCA_025355035.1 Planctomycetota bacterium
TGAAATGGTCGGCCGAAGCGATCTGCTGGACATGAAGCATGCGATCGAACACTGGAAGGCGAAGGGCCTCGATTTCAGCTCGATCTTCCATAAGCCAGAACCGCGCAACGGTTCGACGCTGTACAAGTCCATTGAGCAGGATCACGGCATCCAGGACGCGTTGGACAACGAGTTGATTGCGAAATGCAAAGACGCGCTTGAACACGGCAAGAAGGTCGAGTTCGATCAGGTCATCCGCAACGTCAACCGCACCTGCGGAACGATGCTCGGCAGCGAATTGACGCGCAAACAGGGCGAAAAAGCGCTTCCGGAAGACACGATCACAATCAACTTCAACGGCTCGGCCGGACAGAGCTTCGGAGCGTTCATGCCCAAAGGCATCACCTTCAAACTGGAAGGCGACGCGAACGATTACGTCGGCAAGGGCTTGAGTGGCGCGAAGATCATCGTCCGTCCGTTCAAGATCGCACCGTTCGATCCGAAGAACAACATCATCGCCGGCAACGTGATTCTCTACGGCGCAACCGCCGGCGAAGTGTATCTGCGCGGTGTGGTCGGCGAACGCTTCTGCGTGCGAAACTCCGGTGCGAAAGCGGTCGTCGAAGGCGTCGGCGATCACGGCTGCGAGTACATGACCAACGGTCGCGTGGTGGTGCTTGGCAAAACCGGCCGAAACTTCGCGGCCGGCATGAGCGGCGGCATCGCTTACGTCTACGACGTGGACGGCTCGTTCCCGGTCAACTTGAACAAAGGCATGGTCGAACTGGACGCATTGGAACAAGATGATTTGGACACGATAAAGTCCATGATTGCGAATCACAAAAAGTACACGGGCAGCACGGTGGCCGACGAAATTCTGGCCAACTGGGCGACCGCCTCGAAGAAATTCGCGAAGGTCATGCCGGTGGACTTCAAGAAGGTGCTGAAAGCCCAGCGCGAAGCCGCGTCGAAGATGTCGCTGGCGGCGGCTGGGGAGTAAGAAATGAATCTGCAGGAAATTGGATTCGAGGCGTTAACTGCTGCACAGGAGTTAAGATGTAAGCCGCGCAGTTGCATCAGCAGGGCCTATTACGCAGCATATACAATTTTGGTTCACGCGCTCAAGGAAAGCAAGGGCGTCAAATTCGCACCGGGACGAGAAGGTCCGTCGCATAAGGATCTTCCGAAATTGGTTGAAAATCATTTGGCTAATACTAGGAATAGAGCCAAAATGAAGGAGTTGAAGGCCGCGATCAGAAGACTGTATAAAGCTCGAATCGACGCTGACTATCGGTTTTCGTTGCTCATAAAT
This sequence comes from Planctomycetota bacterium, assembly GCA_025355035.1. Classification (GTDB taxonomy): domain Bacteria; phylum Planctomycetota; class SZUA-567; order H5-PLA8; family H5-PLA8; genus JANXLS01. Next base: position 1,292 of record JANXLS010000105.1, read on the forward strand.
GAGGATGTTGTCCGACGATTACTCAGAGACGTTTGCTGGATTTGGCGGGAATTGGAGGAAAGACCATGACAAACGATTTTGTTGTCAAACTGGTCGACGGGGCGTTGAATAAGTGCACCGATCTGCGACTGGGTACTCGGTTGCTGATTTTGATCGACGGGATTCAAGAGCGTGATGGATGGTGGTACGTTCCTGTTTATGGAGAGACGGGTATTCATCGACTGTATGATTTTTATGATTCGCTGGCTAGAGCAGAGGAAGAATTGGAAGCCAGCGGATTGAACATTCAGCTCATCCCTGCAAATGCGCCGGAATTGGTGTGTTGAAGATAAGCAATTGCACGGTGACGTGGGATTTATTTAACCGAAGCGCGCGTCTCGCAGCGTTTCGAGAGTGGATCAACAGTGAGTTGCTTAAATAGGACTGACTTGGAGTAGAGTCTCTAAAGGTTTTTGTTTGGGATAGGGTGGAGCGAACGGAATGGGCAAGCCGACAGGATTTATGGAAGCGACTCGTGAACTGCCGAAACGACGGCTGGTCGAGGAGCGTGTCAAAGATTGGAACGAGGTCTATCTTCCCTTCCCGGAAGAGAAGCTCAAGACTCAGGCGGCGCGTTGCATGGATTGCGGCGTGCCGTTCTGTCACACCGGCTGCCCGCTGGGGAACATCATTCCGGATTGGAACGACCTTGTGTTTCGCGACCGCTGGCACGAAGCCATCGATCGTCTGCACCTGACGAACAACTTCCCCGAATTCACCGGTCGATTGTGCCCGGCGCCGTGCGAATCGTCGTGTGTTCTCGGCATCAACGAGCCCGCGGTGACGATCAAGCAGATCGAAGTCACGATCATCGATCGCGCATTCCAGGAAGGCTGGGTCAAACCTCAACCGGCTGCGATCAAGACGGGTAAGAAAGTCGCCGTCGTCGGTTCCGGTCCAGCAGGTTTGGCCTGCGCCCAACAGCTCGCCCGCGTCGGCCACGATGTGACAGTCTTCGAACGCGCGGACCGCATCGGCGGCTTGTTGCGCTACGGCATTCCCGAATTCAAAATGGAAAAGGCCGTCATCGACCGCCGGCTTGAACAGATGAAGGCGGAAGGCGTGAAGTTCGTCGTCAACGCGCACATCGGCGTGACGCATCCGGTGGTTGAATTGAAGTCGAATTTCGACGCGATCGTTCTCTGCGGTGGTTCGACGGCTCCGCGCGATCTCACAGTGCCGGGGCGCGAATTGAAGGGCACCTATTTCGCAATGGAGTACCTGCCCGAATCAAATCACATTTGCCACGGCGATAAGGTTAAAGATCAGATCCTCGCGACCGGTAAGAACGTCGTGATCATTGGCGGCGGCGATACCGGCGCAGATTGTCTCGGTACGGCGGTTCGTCAAGGCGCAAAATCCATCAAGCAATTCGAACTGTTGCCGCGCCCCCCGGGCGAACGCGCCTCGAACAACCCGTGGCCGCAGTGGCCGAACATCTGGCGCTCGTCGTCCGCGCACGAAGAATGCGAAGCGCGTGAATTCTGCATTCAGACCCTCAAGCTCACGGGCGAACAAGGCGAAGTGAAGCGACTGCATGGCGTCAAGCTGAAGTGGGTACAGAACCCCGCTGGAGGAACGATGCCGGAGAAGATTCCCGACACCGAATTCACGATCGATGCCGATTTGATTCTGCTGGCGATGGGCTTCGTCGGGCCGGAAAAGAATACGATGATCGCGCAATTGGGTGTAAAGCTCACAGATCGCGGCAACGTTTGGGCCAACGACGACAAGATGACCAGCGTCGATGGCGTCTTCACCGCCGGCGACATGACGCGCGGACAGAGCCTCATCGTTTGGGCTATCGCCGAAGGACGCAACGCGGCCGTCGGCGTCGACACGTATCTGATGGGCACGACCACTTTGAAGAAGTCGTACTAATTTTTAGCAAGGGCGGCTTTCCTGCCGCCCTTATTCACACACGTATTCAGGGACAGGGCGGCTGGAAAGCCGCCCCTCCTTTTTTGCAACGAGTGCACGAGATTGTCTGTGGAAAAGTCGAACGAAATAGAAGACGACGACGACGGCCCGAACGCGTTCGTCGAGAAGGAAATCGAAGGCGTGGGGCGGGTGCTGCCGGACGATGGCCCGTTCGGACGCGTCCTGTTGCCAAAAGCGACTCATGCCTGGGAATTGCCGTTGGATGTGCTGCCAGTTCCAGCGGATTGGACGACCGTTTACGGCCGTAGCGCACCGCTGGTCGTCGAGATCGGTTGCGGCGGCGGGCGCACGATCATGAGCATGGCGACGGCTCATCCCGAATGGAATTGCATGGGGATCGAGCGCTGCGGCGAATACTACCGCATGATGCGCGACCGCGCCGAGCGAAAGCAACTCCCCAATTTTCGTTGCGGACGCATCGACGCCGCGTATCTGATCAAACAGTATTTCACCGACGCCAGCGTTCAGCAGTATCACATCTATTTTCCCGATCCATGGCCGAAGAAAAAGCACCTCAAGCGGCGCCTGTTCAACGCGTCGTTTTGCACCGAATTGAAACGAACGATGGAAGCGTCAGGAACGTTCTATTTCGCGACGGACCACAAGGACTATTACAGCGCCATCCTGCCACTGCTGCGTGAGTATTTCAACGTGACCGAACACCCCGACCCGTGGGAAGATGCGCCCAAAGGCCGGACGAATTTTGAAGTCAAATACATGATCGCCGGACGACCCATCTATCGCTTGTACGCAACGCAGAAGTAGCGTAAGTTGCCGCGTCCGATTTCTCTTTCAACGGAGTCGCTTGAGCGATGAACTATCCCGAACTGATCGCGTCGTTCATTTTCTTTAGCGCCTGTCTCACGGCCGCCGAACCCGCCCCGACGGACGGCGAGGGCGACTTCAAACTCAGCCCGCCGTACGTCGAAGCGCCTGAAGTGAAGGTTCGCGCGGACGTGCCGAAAGGCGCGCTTCACGAGTTCGAGATGGATTCGGCGGACAGCAAAATCTATCCGGGCGTTAAAGGCCCGTACAAGCGCAAGGTGGTCGTGTACGTCCCGAAACAATACGTCTCCGGGAAGCCCGCTCCGTTCATCGTCGCTCACGACGGCCTCGATTATCGCGGTACGCTCCCAACGGTTCTCGACAATTTGATCGCCGACAAAAAAATTCCCGCTCTGATCGCGATTCTGCTGAACTCCGGTGGCGGCGACGGTCCGGGCAGCGAGCGGGGTTTGGAATACGACACCGTCTCGGAAAAGTACACGACTTTCGTCGAGACAGAAGTTCTGCCGCGGGTTTCGAAAGAATGCGGCGTGACGTTCACCACCGATCCGGAAGGCCGGGCAACAATGGGCGGAAGTTCCGGCGGAGCCGCCGCTTTCACCATGGCCTGGTTTCGCCCTGATCTGTACCGTCGTGTTTTAACGTACTCCGGCACTTACGTGAATCAGCAATCCCCGAAAGACCCAACCCTCCCACACGGTGCTTGGGAGTACCACGAAAACCTGATCCCCAAGAACGAAACCAAACCCCTGCGCATCTGGATGGAAGTCGGCGAAAAAGACAACGGCTCCACGCGTGGCGAAGCCAACCTGCACAACTGGGTCGCCGGAAACGTGCGCATGGCCGCCGCGCTGAAGGCCAAGAACTACCACTACCGCTACCTGTTCGCGCAAGGCGCAGGTCATAACGACGGAAAGATCCGCAAAGCAACCCTGGCCGATGCGTTCGTGTGGCTGTGGGCGGGGTACGCGGGGAAGAAGTAGGAACAACGGAGCAGTGACGGCGGCCTTGTAAAAACGGGGACGAGTACGGAACGATTTAACTCGTTTCGCACCCGTCCCCGTTTCGTTCAATCATTCAGCTTACTTGTAATACTGGATCATTTCGCTCAGCGGCTTGCACTTGATTTTCCCTGCGTTGCCGGCCTGGCCGAAGGAGATCATGCGTTCTTTGCAGACCTGCTGCATCGCAGCGCGTGCTGGGACGAGGTATTCGCGCGGGTCGAACTTTTCCGGTTCGTTCTTGAAGAACGTGCGGATCGCGCCGGTCATCGCCATGCGCAGATCGGTGTCGACGTTGATCTTGCGCACGCCGTACTTGATGCCGAGCTGGATTTCTTCGACCGGGACGCCCCACGTCGGCTTGATGTGCCCGCCAGCGTTGTTGATGATGTCCTGCAATGCCTTCGGCACGCTGCTGGAACCGTGCATGACCAAATGCGTGTTCGGCAGAAGCTTGTGAATTTCCTTGATGCGGTCCATCGCGAGGATCGCGCCGTCAGGCTTGCGGGAAAACTTGTACGCGCCGTGGCTGGTACCGATGGCGACGGCCAGAGCGTCAACGCCTGTGGCTTTCACGAACGCGGCGGCTTCAGCCGGGTCGGTCAGCAACTGGTCGCGCGTGAGTTTTCCTTCGGCGCCGTGGCCATCTTCCTTGTCGCCCATGCCGGTTTCAAGATTGCCGAGACAACCCAATTCGCCTTCGACGCTGACGCCTTTGGCGTGCGCCAAATCGACGACCTTCTTCGTGACTTCGGCATTGTATTCAAAGCTGGCGTGGCTCTTGCCGTCGGCCTGCAGCGAACCGTCCATCATGACGCTGGTGAAGCCGTAGCTGATCGCGCTGGCGCAGGTGTCAGGGCTGTTGCCGTGATCCTGATGCATGCAGATTGGAATGTTGGGATAGAGTTCGACCGCACCCTGCATCAGGTTGCGGAGAAAGACGTCGTTGGTGTATTTGCGCGCACCGCGGCTGGCTTGGATGATGACCGGCGAATCTGTTTCCTTCGCGGCTTCCATGATGGCCTGAATCTGTTCCATGTTGTTGACGTTGAACGCGGCCAGGCCATATCCGTTCTCGGCGGCGTGATCGCACAACTGACGCATTGAAACCATCGGCATAACGACATCTCCTTTAGTTGAGGAACGTGGCTTCACCCACGCAGTTTTTGGACAAAAGGCACTCGCCCCCCGTCGAAATCTCGCTTAGCACATTCCGGCTCGACACTATCGTACCAAAAATCGCAGTGCGGTTCAAGAGCGTGGGGGAGAGAAATGGATAATGGATAATCGGCACAGGGAAGCAGGTTACTCAATTTCTTTGCAAAAACGCTTTCGGAAAAAATAATCCATGCACGACAAGCCTTTGTGCATTGTCAAAAGGTACGGTCTTGGATGACAAAAACTGTCATGTCGGGGGTCGAGGGGCGCCGAATTAGTCGACTCACCGGATTTTTAAAAAGCGTCCACTCGATATTTAACGAAAATGGAATTGGACCACAAAAAAATAATGCACAACGCCTTGGCAAGAGGTGCTTTACATAGAGAGTGGAAGGGCAATTAACGTCCGATAATATTATTAATCATGAAATCCAATCAAGTTGTGAAAATGGCTTGACGAGATAGAGCGTACTCCAATGTGCGGGCGGTGGACGTCCCAACCGACTGTTTCACGCGGTAGTCGAATTACTTTGGCTGTCCTTTTGCAAGAGCGGTCCTTTTGCAAGAAATGATGAGACTTATCAACAACGTTCTCGCAACTATGACTCGGATTCGCCGAAAGAAAGCTTCTTTCAGCATACAGGATTACAGGTGAAGCATATGATTTCAATGCAGAATTTCGACCGAACGAAGGCTAATTCGATTGCGCTGGCGATCCTCGCCTGTGCGTGGTCCACATTTGCTCTTTTCGCGGGTGAAAACCCCGAGCGCGTGGCGAAAGACGCACTGCGAGCTGCGGGCGGGATCAGCGCACCCGCGCTCGATGATAATCAGCGTCGGGCCGTTCAAGGAACGCTTCAGAAATCGACCAATCAAATCTGGTTCGAAGCGAACATCGGTCAATTCCCCAAAGGAGTCCGCTATGGCTTCCGGACCGCCTTCGGTCAGTCACTGGTTTATGACGACCATTTGCAATTGGTCTCACGTCAGGTCGATGACAAGAAGCAATTCATGGGCGTCCAGACGGTCGATATTCGCTTCACGGGTGCAAACTTCCCGTGGAAGCTTGAACCCGGCGGAAAATCGAGCGTCACGGGTTTTTATCCGTTGGGCGACGGCGTGTCGGCCAAGCCCGACATTTTCAACGAAGTGACGTTGCGGAATGTGTATGACGGCGTCGATCTGCGTTTGTACTCCGCCGCTGACGGCATGTTGGAATTCGACTGGATCATCTCCCGAGCCCAGGATTACGAAAAAATCCGCATCGCCGCGAACGGCCAGGACGATCTCGCCTTCAACGACGACGGCTCGGCTTCGCTGGTATTGCGTTACCAAAACCTCGCGTTTCACATCCCGGAAAGCTATCAGATCCTCAATGGCGCTAAACAAAACGTCGTTGCCCGCATGACGCCAGGCGAATCGACGGGCGAAATCCGGTATACGATCGACGGCGACTTGGTCGCAACTCAACCGTTGGTGATCGATCCGAACGTCGCGTGGGCTACCTACTTCGATTTGAACGACAGCACCCTGCCGTTCGATTCGTATTTGTACGCCATCGACGTCAACGCCAATGGAGTGTACTGCATGGGTTGGGCCAACGAAACGATCACAAACGCCCTATATGGTGTTGGGGGAACCGCGGGCGCCTACATGGAAGTGAATGCCGGGTTTTCCGAGGGAACCGCTGGCGGTCAGAATTACATCTATCGCTTATCGACGGACGGGTTGCACATCACCGCGTGGACGAGCACCAAAATTGGCGCTCAGGTTGCCGGATTCCAGACCAACACGATCCCTCCGACCGATTTGCGTTTGTTCCCGGACGGCCGCGTCCTGGCG
>JANXLS010000263.1 GCA_025355035.1 Planctomycetota bacterium
GGGGCTTTGTGATTCAGTGGCAAGCCTTCGAGGGCAAGAAAGTGTTCTGCTTCAATCGCCAAATATTCCAATCCATTGGTGAACCATACTCAACATCAAGCTGTTTTCCGGATCCATGTAAAGCGCCAAGAATCTTTAACGGCAGGAGCCCCGGCCTTTCGCTCCACCACAAAAATAGATGGGTATCAAGAAGACGTTTCATCACCGAACCAAAACTCATCGGGTAGCGGGTCGTCAAAATCGTCACGTACTTCAATGAGCCCCCGGTTCAATCCGGGAACTCGCGGCTTGGGTTCATTCTGATTCTTCACTGAAACCGGCCGGACTATGCGCGCCAGTAACGTGTTGCCATCCGCAATAATTATTTCAGCGCTCGGGACTGCGCCTGCAAGCAACTTTGTCAGTTGCATCGCCGAATTATGCACATCAATTATTGTCGTGGCCATGGGTCCATTCTCCGGCATTCCGCCGTCTAGTATACGCCCTCAACAACCTTTTTCTCCAACATCCCAAACGGCCGCACCTCGCCAACGCCGTCCCACGGGTACAGGTCACAGGGGACGCGGCGCATGACTTCGTCGCGTTCGAGGAAGCGCGGGATGAAGATTTCTTTTGTCAGCGTTGTCAACTCCACGCGGCCCCAGGCATCGTAGTCAACCGTCTTGTTTGTATCCTTCGGATCGACGACGCGCAGTACCGCTCGAGGCTGGGGCGCGTAATATGTGACGCTCCAGTTGTCTTCGGGCTTCAAAGGTCTGCTGCAGGCGAGACCCATCAGAGTGTTGCCGTAGGTTGGAACGAAGGCGGCTTTATTTTCGAGCACTTCTTCGGTGAGGAAGCGGACCATTTGGGCGGTCATCGACGTTCCACCGCAGAAGACGCCTTTGATGCCGGCTTCGGTCACGTTGATTTTTTCGCCGAGCGCTTCGAGCAATTTCGGCGTCGTGAACAAGCAGTTGATGCCTTTGCGATTCTTCAAAATCATGACGGCTTGATCGATGATGTGGTTCTTGTATTCCTTCGCTTCGTCGAATTTTTTCGCGCCGAGCAGCTTCGTGAAATAGCGCGGGTCCAAATCGACGTGGTAGCACGAACCGCCGCGGACGTTCGCGAGGTGTTCGACCGCCAGGCGCAGGCGGCGGGGGCCGGTCGGTCCGAGCATCAGCCACTTCGAGCCCTTCGGGAAGAATTTGTCGTCGAGTGTGTTGGAGAACTCAGAGTAGTCGATCCGGTGATCTTCCCAGCTCACACGCTGCTTGGGCATACCGGTCGTGCCTCCGGTTTCGAAGATGAAGAAGGGGCGATTCTTGTACGCGTTGGGAACCCAGCGTTCGTTGGGTTCGTCGCGCAGCCAGTCGTCTTCGAAGTGCGGGAAGAGCGACATGTCTTCGATTGTGTTGATCTTTTCGATCGGATTCCAACCGGCTTTCTTCATCCACTCCAGCCAGAATGGCGAGCCGGTTTCGGACGAGAAGTGCCACTTGATGGTCTCGCGCAGATGCGCATTGAGTTTTTCTTTTGCCGCTGCGGCGGCTGCAATGTTGTCACTCATGAATTCGAACCCTTCCTTGTTTGAATGCTTGGAAATTAAACGGACTCGTTGAGAGGAAAATATTTTTCGATCGTCGCCTTGCTGGGCGGCGGCGTCAACAATGAACCGATGACCATGGCGATGGCTGAACCGAAGACCATCGGAACGACGCTGTGCATTCCAAAAAAGCGAATGTCGCCGTTCTTGTAGATCGTCAAGACGACTTTCTCCGCGACGGTCCAGATCGGAACAAACGGCGTCTTCGCGTCTATCGGTATCGCAAATTTTTGGGACAAGCAGTAGAAGCCGATCAACATTCCACCGACGTAAAGAGTCGATGCCAGCGCGCCCCATTTGGTGCTGCGTTTCCAAAAGAGTGCGGCGATCATCACGGGAGACATCGCGGCGAAGCCCGAGAACGCAAAGCGGACGGCGAGATCGAAGATACTTTCTTTTGTGTACAGCGCGATCACGAAGGCGATTACCGTTATCAGGAGAATGAAACCCCGGCCGAAGTAAACCGCGCCCTTTTCGCCATACTTCTTATCGCCGCCGTAGTATTGAAAAATGTCTTTTGTAAACATGGTGCTGACCGCCAGGACCTGGTGGCAGTCGGACCCCATTACGGCGGAGATGATGCCGGCTCCGAGAATTCCGGCGAGGAAAGGATGGGCATATTTCGCAAGCATCAGCAGCAAGATTCCGTCTGTTTTTCCGGTCTTGAGCAGCGCCGGAAATTCATGTGCGCCGATGACGCCAAGGAAGACGCACGGAAGCCAAATCAGCATGATCGCAATGGGATAGACAACTACCGTGCGTTTGAACGCCGATACTTTTCGTGCGGAGAGGCACATGATCGACATGTGCGGGAACATGATCGATGAGAGCGGAACCAGCGTGTAACTCCAGAAAAACCACGGGTCGATTTTGGAACGCGTCACGAGCGCGTTTTCGGTTTTACTCTCGCCCATTTTCTGAATGATCTCACCGAAATCGAGCTTGCGGCTGATCGCCCACACCGCGACGAATCCGAACAACAGAAACAGAATCGTTTGGAAGATATTGACCCACACGGTTCCGCGCATTCCGCCGAAGAACACAATAATGGTGACGGTGACGGCGACGATCAAACAGCCGATCGTTTCACTGATCAACGGAACCATCTTGCCATCCGGACCCAACTGCTGGCTGATGTTCGAAAGCACTTCGCCGCCACCTTTGATACTGATGATCATGTAAGGGACAAGCATGGCGACGCTGAGCGCGAAGATGACCGTGCCGATGGTGGAGCATTCCCAGCGGTCGCGGAAGTATTCGACCTGGGTCATGTGCCCGTGCTTTTTACCGAGCGCCCATAGCCGGGTGCCAATGAAGAAGAGCGTCATCGGAATCACGAAGCCGGATGATGTGGCCATCAATCCAAAGACGCCGATGCCGAGTTTGTACGACAGGCCCGAACTGCCGAGGATCGCGAATGCGGTCATGTTTGTGGCGAAGAGCGAGAGGAAGAAGACCAGCGAACCGATGGTGCGGCTGGCGAGGAAGAAATCTTCGCCTGTCGATTTGCCCTGCCGGAATGCGAAAATGCTGATGTAAACGACGATGGCCAGATAAATGCCGATGACAACGAGTGGAACCATTAGTGTCCGCCTCCCTGATTTGAAGGTGGATTCTTGAGCACTTCCGCTTCAACTTTTTCAAGATGCTCGGGCCACACCGTGCGGCCCAGCAACCACATTGTAAATGAACACAGGCACGCGAAACAGGCTTGATACCACAGTCCTACCGGCAGGAAGCCGAGATGAACATTCAGCTTGTCGAAGTACCAAAAATCCTGATGCAGTGCGTAGACGATCAGCACAAATAAAACGAGCAGTAGTTTTTTCATTCTGTTTCTCGAATGGGAGACGGAAGGCGTCCATAAGTCACTTTGCAGTTTGGCACGTCAAAGCACGGAGCAGGTGTGCTCCGTGGCACCCGTTGAATGCGTTACTTTTTCTGGATGGCGAACAAATGGGTCTGTGTCGCAATGTACATGACACCGTTGGCCACTATCGGCGTTCCGTAGATGGCTTGGCCCACGCTCGTTTTGCTGATCACGTGCGCAGTTTTCTTTGCGGGTTCGGTCACTTTGCCGTCTTTATCCTTTTTCTCAGGGATAATCTCGCCTGCTTTGTCCGCTGCGAGCACGAACGCGTCACCGTCTTCGTTGCCGAAATAGATGCGGCCTTCAGCGACCAATGTCGAACCCCAAATGTGTGAGCCGCTTTCGAACACCCAATACGGCTTGCCCGTTTCCGGATCAAGGCAGTGAATGTTGCCCGAGAAATCCGCAACGATCAAGAGATCGTTCACAATCGAGCACGTCGAGATACTGCGGTTGATTTTGTCGTAAACCCAGAGCTTGCCTGAATCGGTGATGTCGCCGGTTTTCGTCGCGTCAAGGCACGTCAAGACGCCGACGCCTTCGCCGTGATCGGGATCCTGGCCGTTGGCAACGTACACGCGATTCTTGTAGAGCACTGGCGTCGCGTTGATTTCGCTTGGTCCTTTATAGTCGGGATAGAGGATGAAACCCTTGGCGTTTTTCTTCTGCATCGGCAGAACGCAGTCGGCTTTCCAAATCGTCTTGCCGGTTTCGGAGTCGAGCGCGTAGCAGAAGCCATCGCCGCCGCCGAAGTAGATCTGCTTCTTGCCGTTGACAACGCCCATCGACGGCGAGGTCCACTGACCGTGGAAGATCGCGCGCTTTAGACCGCAGTCGGCGCGAACGCCCTTTCCCATGCCGATGTCGTCGATCCACAGCACTTCGCCGGTCATCTTGTTGGCGCAGATGAAACTGGGAGCTTCCGGCGCGGGCACGTTGTCGTGGCCCCAATCGACGCCGTTGGACGTGCAGCAGAAGACTTTGTCGCCGTCGATCAGCACGGAACAGTTGCTGGCGTTGTGCGGGAAGACGCCGAGTTCGTCGATCATGTCGAGGCGCCAGATGATGTCGGCGCCGTTGGGATCGGTCGGCATTTTTTCGAATTCGTCGGGCTTCTTGCCTTTTAGCAAATCGGGATCGATGACGTACTGGCCTTCGTTTTTAAACGGGCCTTTGTTGCCCTTGGCGAGACCATCGACACTCAAGCACAGCAGTTCGCAGCGGTTGGTGACGACGTACACGCGGTCGCCATCGACAGTCGGCGACGAACAGATTCCGAGCAATTCCCAATCGTTCACTTTGCCGGACTTCAGCTTCGGTGTGTTGAGCTGCCAGAGGAACTTGCCGTCTTCTTCATTGAAGCACATTAATGTGCCGGTATCATCTTTGCGCTTTTCGATGCGCGGCGACGTATTGTTCGTCCCAACGAATATTTTTCCGCCGGCGACCGTCGGGTTGCCGTAGGTTTGTGAGCCGATCTTCACGATCCATTTCAGATTCTTGGACTTCGTCGTGTCGTACTCTTCGGTCTCTTTGTTCTTCGGACCCGGGTCCCACGATTCCGGCAAGTTCTTTTCGTCCGAAATCATGTTGCGATTTGTCGAGCCGCCCCATTGCGTCCAGTCTGCCGCGTGGGCCGCGACGCTGGCAACAATCGAGAGCATCGTGACCAGTGTGACGATCGGCAAGCGTTTCAATTTCATTTCAAAGACTCCTCTTTATGCGTTATTCGTTGGTTTGGGAGGGGCGGCTTTGTAGTCGCCCTAAATCACGTGAAACCTGATGAAGAAGGGCGGCTGGAAAGTCGCCCCTCCGGCGCTCTTTTCACTTGTTTGGAGTGACGATGATGTTGTCCACGTACACGGGAACTTCCTGCGGCACGAATGCGAAAACGCCCGGACAGCCGGCTTGGTGCGCTGTCTTATGCGGGGCTTCGAGCGTCCACTTTTCCGGTTCCGGGTCGCCCCTCTTCCACGCTTTCGCCCGGACGACGCCTTCGCCTGTCGCGGCGACCACATCAACGCGCGCTTTGATCGTGTACCACGCGTCCGGCGTCCATGAGAATTTTGTTGCGATGCGGAAGCGTTCGAAGTTGCTGTTGATTTCAAGTTCCTGACTGCCGCCTTTCAGAATAACGATGTAGCGCTGACAGACGACGCCAACTTCGGACATTTTGACGATGAATTTTTTCTTTTCGCCGTCGCTGCGGACGTCGGCCTGAACGGTGTAGTCGTGCATTTCCGGCGTACCCATGAACGTCATCGCGCGTTGGAACAATTTATTGTCGACGGTCTTGTACAGCGCTTTCACGCCGTCTTTTTCGCGGATTTCCCAGCGGAAACGCGCGCCGATCCACGGGAGCGGCGGATAGGCGAACTTCACGTTCGGGTCAGTTTCAAGCGGGTTGAGCACAGCCTTTTCGAACGTGATGTGAATCGGCAGGCTGGGCATGATGCGACCGCGCGTCACGCCGATAATGCCGTTCAATTCCGCTTTCAATGCACCCGCTGAGGGAGCCAATTTGTCTTCGGCTTTAAACACGCCATCAACGACGTTTCCGTTGATTTCGGCTTTTACTTTGGCCGTCGGCGGAATGTAGCGCGCCCACGTGGCCTTCTTCGCGTCGTCGGGATTTTCAGGAAGAAACAAACCGTCTTTGTCAACGCTCAACAAGCGCAGCGACAGGTTCGCGCCGGGATGAACGAGGAAATCAGCGGGAACGCCAATGAATTTCGCGAGCGGACCAGGCGTTCGCTTTTCAGCTACGGGCCACGCCGGTGCTTTTTGGTTCACGTCTTTTTTGCCGATGCAATACAGCTTGCCGTCGGTCTGCAAACCGGATTGAATGTACACGCGGCCATCGCAAATTGCCGGAGCGCCGCAGCACTTCGCATCCATTTTGACTTTGCTGAGAATCGTCGTCGATTCTTCCGTGTCGCCGGGCTTGATGATGAAGAAATTGCCGTCCAGCGTCGGAACAAACAATTTGCCGTCGGCGTAGGCGATGGACGAGAAGACAACTTCGACGCTGAGCGCTTTGCGCCACAGCAGTTTGCCGGTGTTCGCGTCGACGCAGCACAATCGCGCGGTGTCGTCGGTGATGTAGATTTTTTCGCCGACGAGAACGGGCGACGAACCGAAACTGCACACATCGCTGCGCCAGACTTCGACGGATTTGCCGAGCACCGCCGGCTTGCCATCGATCGGACCGGTGTTCTCGGGAATCTTCAAACAGACCATGCGGCCGATGCCGGAGACGTCGAGGTTTTCGCGTCCGTGCACGGCGATGACCATCCCTTTATAGGTGACGACCGTGGAGGTCATGCCGCTCTTGCACATCGGGAAAATCCAGAGCGTTTCGCCGGTGTGCGAATTGATTCCGTACAAATTGCCGTCGCCGCCGCAGACGTACATGACGCGCTTGTTGCCGACCCATTCGATGATGGGCGTGGACAGCGAATTTTCTTTCGGACGCGATTCCGTATTGGACGCCCAGACGAGGTCGCCATTCTTTTTATCGAACGCGTACCAGCGGTTCGCGGCCGGGCCGTTACCGCCCCAGTTCGCGGTCGTGCAGCTCACGATCACGAGCGGACCTTCGATCATCGGGCGACCGGTGCGGCCATTCGGGAACGTCATGAAACCGAATTCATCCATCATGGTGTGTTGCCACAGCAACTTGCCGTCAGGGTCGAACACAGACATGAATCCCTGGGAGCCGAGCGTGTAGATGAGCCCGGTTTCGGGATCGACAGTCGGGGCGGAACTGGCGTAACGCAAGTAAATCGTGTCGCTGATAAAGTCGTTGTAGCTGCGGTCCCAGATCGTCTTGCCGGTGGCGGCGTCGAGACAGAAGAGGCCTTCCTGCATGTTGGCGTCGTTGTCGCCTTTCATGCCCATGACATAGAGACGACCGTTGGCGATGACCGGCGGGGATTGCCCGGGTATGTCCCGGACCCATAGATTGTTTTCGCCGCCGATGGCCCACGTGGCGGGGAGATTCGTTTCGTCGCTCGTACCGTTCTGGTGCGGGCCGCGCCAATTCAACCATCCGCTGACGGCATTGTCCGCAGCCATTCCGCACCCCATCGCGAGAAGCAAGACGGCAGCCAGAATGGAACACATCGTTTTGTGCATGAGCAAGAAACTCCTTTTCGAAATGTTGGCGTCAGCGAATCGATTCAATGATAATAATACGTGTACGTACTTTCTGCAACTTTATTTTCTACACCGCGCAAATCGGAGTAGTGTCTGAAAATTTTCAAACTTCAAAACTTTTCGCCGAACCGATTTTTGGTTTCGCGCTGCTGTTCGATCATTTTTAAAATGGCAAATCGCAAAACAAGAATTTTGGATATACTAGAACTTCCATGTCAAAACAACCATCGCCTATTGACGCTCCCGACCGCCGCCGGTTGCCACCGCTTTTGCGCAAAGCGTGGTACGGACTTAATCAGGCGTTGCGTCGCCGGATCAAGCAACATGCCGCAACGCCCGACCAATTTACGGTTCTGCGACAACTTCGCGAGGGCCCGAGCGACGGATGTTCGCAGCGCGATTTGTGCCAGTTGATGAGGTCCGATCCGAACACGATCGGCGCGCTGATCGGCCGCATGGAAGAACAAGAGTTGGTTGAGCGGCGAGTCGACGAGCACGACAAGCGGGCGCACCGCGTGACGGCGACAGCCAAAGGCAAAGCGCTGTATAAAAAATTACGCGCGATCGCGCTGGCGTTGCAGAGTGAAGTTCTGGGATCGATTCCGGAAGAGCGCCACGACCAATTCCTGAGCGACCTCGAAACAGTCGCCGAGGCCTGCCGCAAGACTGCGGAATCCGGCGAACGCTGAAGCGGCTGCAAAAGGAATGGCATTTCAGCGCTTTTTGCGTATTCAAGCTGCATCAAATCGTCACGTTTTGAGGGATCTTGTTTTCATGGCCACGCTCACGATTAAGGAACCTGACAAAGAACCGCGAGTCTTAACGCTCGGTGCCGAGCCGCTTATCATCGGCCGCAGCCAGACCCGCTGCAATCTAACGTTCGATTTTCTCGGGCTCTCAGCCAAACATTGTCAAATCGTTCAAGCCGGGGAAACGTTCAAGTTGGTCGATCTCGATTCGGCCAATCATACGTTTGTCAATGGTCGTGAAATTGTCGAGCATTATTTAAATCACGGTGACCGGATCGCCCTCGGCGTGATCATCCTGACGTACAATGACGAAAATCAAAAGCAACCGCCGCCTCGAGCCGGCGCCCAGCGGCGCAGCTCCTCGCGATCTCCGGCGATTCAAACGAGCGACCCTGTTTCAAATACGTTCAAAGATCCGACGTTCATCATGGAAGGCAAAAAGCTTCAGGAAAAGATGGAGCTGCTGCGATCGGGAAAACTGGACAGCATCAAAGACGACATGCCCGGGGAAGAAAGGTCGCTTGCGGCCCGATCGCCCAGCGGCGGAACGGCGAAAGAATATGCGAGGGCTGCTGAAGCCGGTACTGCCAAGGTGCCACGCGATATGCGCTGGCTTTTTTTCGCACTCGGATTTTTCCTCGCGCTGGCACTGTGTGTCGCGCTCGGAATTTTTTTCATGATCTTCAAGTTCTAACTGCCGCGTTATTCGTCCACCGTTTCTTTTTCAAAGCCGTAGTCGTTCAGCATGCGATACAGCCGCTTGCGCGAAACGCCCAAGAGATCGGCTGCTTTGCTTTTGTTTCCGTGCGCTGCATGCAGGGCGCGGACGAGCGCATCCTTCTCAAGAGCATCCAGTTTGAAGCCATCGAATCCGGCGTGAACGCACATCGGTGTTGCGGGAATAGCGCTCACAGCCGATAGCGGCACCGCTCCAGCTCGCTCCGAAGGATCCGATGCGCGCGGAGGCGGCATGGATGCGGCACGTTGGCCGCCTGTGATCTGCCGCGGTAAATCTTCCAGTAGTAATTCCTCGGTCCGCCCCAGCGCGTACGCGCTCTCGATCGCGCTTTCCAACTCGCGCACATTTCCGGGCCACGCGTACGAAAGCATCGCTTCCATCGCATTCTGAGTCACGCGTCGCACTCGGCGCGTGGACGTCTTCGCGTGTTTGGCGAGAAAGTGTTGAATCAACAGCGCCAAGTCGTCCGCACGTTCTCGCAACGGAGGGAGTTCGATGCGAATCACGGACAATCGGAAATAGACGTCGTCGCGCAACGCGTTTTCACTCTGTCCGGAACGTTCGCGTTCGACGTTGATGTTCGTAGCCGCGACGACGCGGACATCTACCGGAATTTCTTTTGTCGAACCGACCGGGCGCACGCGCTTGTCCTGCAACACGCGCAGTAATTTGGCTTGAACGTCTTTCGGCATGTCAGCGACTTCGTCGAGAAAAATCGTCCCACCGTGAGCGGCTCGAAACAGACCGATGCCTTCTTTGGTCGCGCCGGTGAACGATCCCG
>JANXLS010000281.1 GCA_025355035.1 Planctomycetota bacterium
CAAGGATGAAAACTGGAAAAAATACGGCGAACTCGTCACCGAAGCAAAGTTCCTCGATATGACTACGCCGCTGTTCGCCGTCAAGTATACACC
The DNA here is from genome assembly GCA_025355035.1 of Planctomycetota bacterium. Taxonomy (GTDB): domain Bacteria; phylum Planctomycetota; class SZUA-567; order H5-PLA8; family H5-PLA8; genus JANXLS01. The sequence goes on from JANXLS010000281.1 coordinate 94, forward strand.
CGACAGCATCAAGGCCATCTTCCCGCAGTTGTCCGACGAAGATTTCGATAATGCCGAAGGCAACTTGGACGTTCTGTCGTCGACGATCGAAAAGAAAACCGGAGCCCAGGCCAAGAACGCGTTAAAGCAGATCAGGGCGCGTGGCAAGCGAGACAATGCCGAAGCAAAAGCCGCGTATGGAAAATTGGCAAAGAAGTTCGTCGATGTCCGCGCCTACGAACGCATGGCCGGAACCGACGCGTTGAAATTGTCGGATCTCAAGAAAGACGACCTGAAGAGCAAGCGCAAGTTCTGGGACCCGATCGAAGTCAAGGTCCGCATGACGCGCGGTGAAGGCCGCATCATGCCGCACATCCTCTACGTGGAAAAAGAAGTCTTCAAGACCGACGGTGTCGATCAGGAACTCGCCCCCCCCAGCTTGGGCTTCGAAGGCGGAAAAGTTCAACCCGATTGGCTGTACCAATTCCTCCACAACGTCCAGACGTTGCGCGTCGGATTGAAAGTCCGCATGCCCAGCTTCTGGACTGACGGCCCGTACTCGAGCTACAAGACGATCTACCCGGCCGGTCGTTTGTCCGCGGTGGATCCGAACAAGCGCGACAAGGGCAATGGCGGTGAACCTTTGCCGGGACCGGACGCAACGAAACTCGCTGACATCCCGGACGACGCGCAGCAGGTCGTTGACTTCTTCGTGAATGATTCGGGCGATAAGCCGTATGGCAACCAACCCATCATTCTCGATGCGGCTCAGAAGGAAATTTACGAACTAGGCAAGCGCTACGTCACTGAACAGCCCCCGAGCGACCTGCTCCCGCAGACTAAGAACAACGTCGGAATTGGTTGTAACAACTGTCACTCGATCGGTAGTTTCGCCCAACCGGCACCGAAGTACGCGCCGAATTTGGCAAATGTGAAGAAGCGCTTGAAAGAAGAATGGCTCCGCCGTTTCCTGACCTATCCACCGTCGATTTACCCGTGGACGAAGATGTTGAACAACTTCATCGCATGGAACGGATACAGCCACGATTTGGCCGACCCGACCCGCGGCTTGGCGAAGGACATCTCCAATTCGCCAAAGGACCTCAGCGAAGAAGGCAAGATGAAGGATCAAGCCAAGAAGATCGAAGCCGTTCGCTTCTTCCTGCTCCACGCCGGCGATGCAGAATTCGGTTCCGACGTCAAGCCGTGGATTCCGTTGCCGGCCGTCCCCAAAGCACCCGAAGCCGCGCCCAAGAAGTAATATTGAATTTCGGAGCGGCGCAACGCGTCGCCGCTCCAAAAAATGTGGAAATTGTTGGATTTAGGTTTGATTTTTCATACGAGCTTTGTATAGTGCTTGCTCGCTTTGCGGTCCGGGTGACTCCGAACCGCAACTTTTTTTGTCGTACTGCGGGCATTCCGCCCGCACGTTTAGGAGTCAGAAGAAATGCCCAAGCTGAAGACACACAAAGGCTTGTCCAAACGAGTGAAGGTCACGAAGACGGGAAAGGTCAGACGAATGCAGGCGTTCCATCGGCATTTGATGACCGGCAAGGGAGGCGCTCGCCGCCGCCATGGCAAACGCCCGGTCATCATGCACGGTGCCGAATCGCGCCGCATGCTCCGCTTGTTGGGACTGCGATAAACATTTTTGTCTGCCCGCATTTTGCGGGTGGCACATTGAAGAAGCTCGACAGGGACGCGCAACTCCCTGCAGCTTAAATCAGAAAAGCTCTCTCCGGGCGCGATGCCGTTTCTCGGCACTCAGCACCCGGCACTCAGACCTTTTCACCAGGAGGATTAAGATGCGCACGAAAACGAACACGTCCCGCAAGAAGTACACGCGCAAAGTATTCAAGCGCGCCAAAGGCTTCGTGATGGGCCGCAACAAAATGTTCCGCACGGCGGTTGAAACAGTCGAACGCGCTGAAGCATTCGCGACCCGCGATCGCCGCACCAAAAAGCGCACGTTCCGCTCCCTGTGGATCATCCGCATCGGTGCCGCCGCTGAAAAACTGGGCCTCAACTATTCCCGCTTCATGGCGGGCATCAAGAAGGCCGGCATCACCCTCAACCGCAAGATCCTTGCCGACATGGCCGTCCGCGACGAAAAAGGTTTCGAAACGCTTTTCAACCAGGCCAAGAAAGCTTTAGGAACATAACAGTCCACAGCAAGGGCTTAATACCGCTAAACCATCCGTCTCGAAACAATTTGATTTCGAGACGGATTCCCAACTAGTGGTGGTAAATCGTAATAACTGCGATTTTTTCGTGCACATCTTTTTCAAAGTAATATAACAGTAACAAGTCTTATTGTGTGTCGCACACAACGAGTCAAATTGTCATCAGTGGGAGTGCGTCTCTATGGAAGACGAAATGTTAGATATTGACAACATCAAATTCTCTGTTCGCGCAGATTTGGACATTTTGGCACTGATCGAAGAGATCGAGGACGAGTGGCGTGAAAAGCACGCTGACGAATACAAGCGGTTTTACGACATCACGGAAGCGGATCTGAATCTAGTCTTGAGGTAATAGTAATGTCCGAACCGTCTCTGATTGACTGTGTTCCATTCTCTCCGGACGGTTTTGCACAGTTAGTCGCGACGTTTTCCGGTGCCCCAAAACCGACCCGGCAGATCAAGCGAATCGGTTCCTATCTGGCGTTACCGGAAATTGGGGCAAAAGCAATTGTTGCCGAACGCCACTATATCGACCGGCATTTTATGGAAGAGTATACGGCCTACTACTCCAGCTGCCTTAATCCACCGCCAAATTTTTGTGCTCGCTTGCACTTTTTTAGCGACGAACTGAAACTGGACGAAGTTCTACGGTTGTTTTCTGAAGATGACGATGCCGTATCTATAAAAAATTTTCAAAAAGCCTACATCGGTTTCGTGGTCATCCGCCCGCTTCAAGATGTGCCCGTTGGAAGGACAGTCCTCAAGACATTGCCGGAAATATCGGCTGATGGCACTCGACGATTTCTGGGTTCAACCGTTAAGCGCGATGTGCACATTGGCTCAATTCCACTTGAGGTCATCGGCCTTCCTTTTCAACAGCAAGATAATCGAGTTGGCGCTTGTGCCACAACTGCTTTGTGGTCTTCGTTGGCACGCGAAACGTTTTCTAATGGTTTTCGTGTCCCAACCCCTGCTCAAGTTACCGACGCGGCCATCAAATACAGCCTTTCAAATGGTCGCGCTTACCCAGCAGGTGGACTGACAAACGCACAAATGTGCGAAGCCGTTCGGAATTTTGCATTATCGCCGGAACTTATTTCGATTGGCGCTCATGACATCGTGCGTAAATTGCATTTGCTGCGCTACAACATGCGTTCGTTATTTGCTCCCGTTCTTTCACTAAAAAGGGTCACAGTCGATGCAAGTAATTTGTTGTGTAATGATTTCATCCTCTCGATTGATAATCCAGAAGGCCACGC
>JANXLS010000354.1 GCA_025355035.1 Planctomycetota bacterium
CAATGATCTTGTCGAACGTATCACTCGCGGTTGTCGACAACACGAAAGCACGAAGCCCTTCCGGGACGCCAAACAATTCACATTCGAGCAGCATACCTGTCTGGTGAATCTCCGCCATCAATGACGATCCCCACTTTTCAAGCGTGGGGCACGTCATCTTCTCACGCAGCTTTCGCCAAAGTGTTGCGTCGTCGGGCGCGAGCAACAAAGCGCCGGAGCGGTCAAGCATAGCAATGTGGTGCAAGTGCCGAAACCAGCCCGGCACTGCCAGCCGGACATTTGCCAGGCGCGGCGACTCGGGCGGCTGAATGTCAACGTAATCCCCCGTTTCCCCCGCGCGATAAAATCGGAATTCAACAGCCCCGCGCGGATCGCTGACGCTCCCCATTAAGGCGTGCGCGCCAGCATCGCTTGTCGAGACTGCTTCGAGATACAGCACGCGGTTCTCCGGCGAAACGATCAGCGCCACAATTTGCGCGCCGACGTTGGCAATGATTTCGGATTTGGTGTTTCGGACGACAACTTCGAGGTGGGGCAATTCTGTGGGATTGAGTTCGGCGAGGCCGAGCTTCGGAATGGGTTCGGACGTTGTGTTCATTCGTTGGTGTTCTCCGTTTCAAGTTCTTCGGTTTCCGGTTCGGCCGACGTGTAGTTTTCAATGCTGCCATCGTTGCGCAAGCATCGCACATTCATTTCATAACGTGTCCGGTACGTGTCGATCTCGGCGACGGTGTTGCCATTGTCATCGACCTGTGGATTCGTGGACACGCGCCGGATCGCCGACGTGAGCGTCCCTTTTATGAGGAACCGATTTCCCCCGGATTCGATCACGCCGTCGCACAGCCCGCCCGCGAGCGCCAGCGCCAAGTGCCCGTGTTTGAGAGGAAGCAGTGGTCGGCCAATCGGCGGCGCGGGTGCCGCGGCGTCGCGGAGCAGACCGCTACGCAACGGCGAGCGGCTGACGGCATCCATGATCACGTTGTTGCCTAGGCGTGTGCGCCGGAGCGTGACCACCTTCTGCACAGGCATGAGCGTCGCGACCGGCTTCATCTCGTCGCGCAACACCGGCCACTTCGACGGCTCAGCGGCCCAGCGTGGGAACGTGAGCAGCGTCTTGTTGAGCGCCTTTTCACGACGCCGCGCGAGAAGCACGCACTGTTTGAAATCCTGATACTCCGGCTCGGGGTATCGCCATAAGCCGAGCAGTTCGTAGTCGCGCTCCATGGCGACGGCCAGACCGACTTCGGCATCAGCCAGAACGTAATCGGGCACGATCATCAACAACAGGCCGCTGCCGCGCGCGGGCCATTCTTTGACGCGGTTGAACAACGCATTTTCAGTGCGCCCCGCGCCGCGGATTCGGTCGTAGGGCGGGTTGAACCAAAGCAGGCTCACCGGGTGATCGACCGTGGCGTCTTCGATGGCGGACCACAACGCCGTACCGCTGCCAGGGTCTTTCAAAAGTCCCCGGCGAGAAATTTCACCACCTTGGCGATCGCTTCCATCGGTTTTGAGGCGTGACGCCGGAGCGCCGCGGCTTTATTTGCGACGCCTGACCGTTCGAGTATTCCGATGACCGTGTTGCGCAGCCCGGCCAGCACTTGCGGGGCGCTGCCGCTGCGCACGCGACAGGCGTCTTCGCCCAGCGTCACATCGCGGACGTAATGCAGTTTGTTTTCGATGTGCCAGTGTTCGCGCGCAATTTTTAGCAGGCGGCTGGCGGGCGCTTGGCGGCGTGACAGGCTGGTGATGGCGCAGACGACTTCACGCGATGTTTTGCCGTTGAGCGTGCGCTCGCGCTCGATGCGGCAAATTTGTTTGATGCCCGGCCA
>JANXLS010000356.1 GCA_025355035.1 Planctomycetota bacterium
ACCATCAACGCCAACCCGAAGTAGCGGCAGATTAATGGAAGTCAAGAACCGCGACCGCGAGTGAGCGACAATCGCGCCCACAACACCCGCATCCTGTCTACCGAAAGGCCCCAACCATGAACCGCTTCCTTCGCCGTCTCCCCCTCCTCCTCGTCGCATGTTTAAGCCTCACAGCCGCCGAGAAAAAAATCGCCGCCGGCCTCGAACAAATCGAAGACGATCCGAAATTACCCCGCATCCTGTTGATCGGCGATTCCATCTCGATGGGTTACACGCCGGTCGTCCGCGAGATGCTCAAAGGCAAAGCCAATATCCACCATCCGCCCGAAAACTGCAGCGACTCCGGAAAGGGCGTCAAGTCACTCGAAAAATGGCTCGGTGATACGAAGTGGGACGTGATTCATTTCAACTTCGGCCTGCATGATCTAAAGTATACCGACGCCACCGGCAAGTTGGTCACGCCCGACAAAGGCAAATTGGTCAATCTGACGGACGCGTACGAAAAGAACCTGCGTGACATCGTCGCCAAGCTGAAAACCACCGGCGCAAAAATCATCTTCTGCAAGACCACCCCCGTCCCCGACGGCTCCCAGGGCCGCATCAAAGACAGCGAACTGGCCTACAATGAAGTCGCCGAAAAAGTCATGAAAGACAGCAGCATCGACGTCGACGACCTCCACGCAATCATTAAAGCCAAGCCCGAATTGCAACTCCCCAAAAACGTCCACTTCACCCCCGAGGGCAGCAAAGCTCTTGCAACCGAAGTCGTGAAACACCTCGAAAGCGCGCTCAAAAAATAGATCGCTGATTAGATCGCAGAGAAACGCATATAACCGGAGGCGTTTTTGCGCTGACTCATCTGCGTCCATCCGTGCCAATCAGCATCGTTAAACGAGTCTCTATATTGAGGCTCGTCCATGTTCAGCGGTGGAATATCCCCGCCCGAAAAGCGATGATGTTTCTAAAACGCATTCCATTGTTCGAGGTACGTACCCGCATGACCCTCAGCGAACCCAACCGCACCCGCATGCAGCGTTGGGCGGCGATTCTGGCGATGGCTGCTGCTTACATTCACTGCGTCGCAATCAGTTGGGGCAAGTGGGGCGACCTTCTCATTGATAACAGGAACGCCATGCATGTTGAAAAGAACTTTGGTCATTTTCTTGTCCAACAGTTTCATATCCAATTCAGTGGAACTGGTGGCTTCTTTCAGTTTCTCCACTCGACGACGGAAATTCGCATCGAGCGAATTCT
>JANXLS010000384.1 GCA_025355035.1 Planctomycetota bacterium
GAACAAACCGCGTGTATCATCGCTCGCCAACCCTTCAGCTGAATTTGTTGGAAACAGTACGTTAGCGTGCGGAATTGCCGCATTGAAATTCAAAGTGGCCCTGATGAACAAGGACAAGGACGACATGTCCACAGCCGTAACGACAACCTCGCCCGACGAATCACGTGGCGGGAACACACCGTCGGAGCCCGCAAAAACGGGTGGATGGTCGGTTTACAAGCCTGGCGAAGGACATGCCACGCGCTTGGGCTTGATGGTGGTGGTATTGGCGTACGTGGTGTTTGCCGCGCGCCAGTGGTACTACAATTGGGTCTTTATACCGAAGTTTTTTGCCAGTCTCGGCATGACATTCGTCCGCGATTGGGCGGACAGTTTCCGCGGCAGCGCTCAGTTCGGCGGAATGATGGTACTGGGCTTGGGCGGGCTTTTGTTGGGTTACTATTACATTTACGTTCGCCGCGACAGCGCTGAATTTCTAGTGAAGACGGACACGGAACTGGCGAAGGTCACATGGCCGAAAGTATCTCCTTGGTTCCGTCCGGACACTCAGGTGTGGGGCGCGACGTACGTTGTATTGATTGTGATCGGGATGCTGACACTGTACGTTTTGGCCACCGACACGGTACTTGAATTTTTGGCGCGGGTTGCATTCTTCAGCAAATAACTTTGAATTTGGAAAGACGCATTAGTATGGCCAAGAAGCTGTGGTACGCGCTCCGGGTTCAATCCGAGCGTGAAGAAAAGATCAAGGAAAGTCTGGTTGCGCGAATCCGCGCCAAAGGTCTGGAACACCATGTTTCACAGATCGTTGTGCCTGCGGAAAGCGTGTCTGAAATTCGCGAAGGCAAGAAGCGTGTTTCGACCCAGAAGATGTTTCCAGGCTATATCCTGATTGAAGTTGAGACGGACGAAAAAGGTGAAGTCGAACAGAACTTGTGGTTCGTGATCATGGAAACGTCGGGCATCAGCGGTTTCGTTGGCAGCAACCGCATGCAGCCTGAACCGTTGGACGAAAGCGAAGTCCGACGCATTCTGGATGACATCGAATCACGCAAAGAAAAGCCGAAACCGAAGGTCGAATTCGAGCCAGGCATCAAGGTTCGCATTAAGGACGGTCCGTTCGAGAATTTCGACGGTGTGGTGGAGTCGGTGGATTCTGCGAAGTGGATGCTGAAGGTTAAGGTTTCGATCTTCGGTCGCGATACGTCGGTTGAAATGGAATACGGCAAGGTTGAAAAGATTTAACGGCCCATTTGTCATTTAATATTTGTCATTTGACATGTGTCATTCGTTGAACGCCGCGACTGCGGTTGACTCGAATGACAAAACACGTGACACATATCAAGTGAAGAATGGTAAATCGTTCCGGGACGCGAACGGTCGAATGGGTTGCGCATGGGTCGCAGCGGTTGGACTGGGAAGCTTGGGGCATTGAGGCGAAAGTACTGAAGTAAATGGCCAAAGACATTAAAGCAAAAGTGAAGTTGCAGTGCCCGGCCGGTGGAGCGAATCCGGCACCGCCAGTCGGTCCGGCGCTGTCCCAGCACGGCGTGAACATCGGCGAATTCGTGAAGCGCTTCAACGCGGACACGATGAAGCAAAAAGGCCTCGTCATTCCCGTGATCGTCACGGTGTACATGGACAAGTCCTTCGACTTGCTGTACAAGACGCCGCCGGCGAGCGTGTTGCTGTGCAAAGCAGCTGGAATTGAAAAAGGCAGCGGCGAACCGAACAAGAACAAAGTCGGCAAAGTGACGAAGGCTCAGGTCGCTGAAATCGCGAAGCTGAAAGCGAAAGATTTGAATGCATCGTCGCCGGAAGCTGCGTCGCGCGTAATTGAAGGAACGGCCCGCAGCATGGGGTTGGAAGTGATTGGATAAAGAGTTTTCGATTTAGCAGGATTCGTTTCGGTACGACCAGAATATCACTAGCTCGAATAAAGCTAGTTGATGGACAAAAGCGGAGGAGAACGGTAGAACCGTTCGCTAATACTCCAGAAAGAGCAGACAACTATGCCGCGAAAAACCGGCACATACAAGCCGTCCCGCCGTTTCCGGGAATTGGCTTCCAAGGTCGATGTGGTGAAATCCTATTCCATCGACGAAGCCGTCATCCTTCTCAAATCCGCTCCGAAGAAAGCCAAGTTTGACGAATCCGTCGATTTGGCGATCAAGCTGGATATCGACACCAAGCAAGCCGATCAGTTGGTTCGCGGTTCGTTTTCACTGCCCAAAGGCACTGGGAAAACGCTGCGCGTGATCTGTTTCGCTGATGGCCCGAACGCCGAAGCGGCTCGCAAAGCTGGGGCGTTGGAAGCCGGTGGCGAAGAACTCGCGAAGAAGGTTGAAGGCGGATGGTTGGACTTCGATGTCGCCATCGCTCATCCGGCCACGATGCGCTATGTTGGTCGCTTGGGTAAGGTTCTCGGACCGAAGGGCTTGATGCCCAGTCCGAAGTCCGGCACGGTGACGACGGACGTGGCCAAGGCCGTGGCCGAATTCCGCGCGGGCAAGATCGAATTCCGCAACGACACGTTCGGCAACATTCACGTCGTAGTCGGCAAGCTGAGCTTCAGCAAGGAAGACATTGCGCTGAACGTCAAGGCGATGTTGGACCACGTGATCGCGCTGCGTCCGCAGGCCGTGAAGGGGAATTACTTCCGCAAAGCGACGCTGACGAGCACGATGGGACCGGGCATC
>JANXLS010000422.1 GCA_025355035.1 Planctomycetota bacterium
CCAACGCAGCGCATCCGGAAACGCCGTTCCCAACTGTCGGCCACTGTGCCCTTCCTTGCCTTGCAGAAAGAAATAATCGTACCCCATCCAACGCAGCGCGGCGGCCATGTCGTTGTTCGCCTGCCACCAACTGCCCGCGTAAATATCGAGGTCCTTGTCGCCGTCCTGCATGTAAATGCGGATCGGTTTCGGCTCCATCTTTCGGATCAAATCCGGATACGCATTGCAACCGTGCAGACTCGTAAAACTCCCGATCCCGCTGACTACTTTTCCAAACACATCCGGCCGCTCCCAGGCCGCTGTAAACGCGCAGCTGCCGCCGGAACTCTGGCCCACTAATGCCCGACCGTTAGGGTCCTGGGTCAGCTTGTACTTCTTCTCTACTTCAGGCAGAATTTCCTCAATTAAAAACCGAGCGTAGCGATCGCCGACGGAATCGTATTCAAAGGCGCGATTTTGACGCGGCTGCTTTGTTGGGCGCTTTTCTTTTTTGGTCGTTCCATCTTTTTGCGGAATATCCATTTCAACCGTGCTCATGTCCGCTGACGGCAAAACGCCCGGATTGACGAAAATTCCGATCGTGACGGGCATTTCTTTTTTGTGAATCAAATTGTCGAACACAATCGGCGCGCGCATCTCGCCCTTTTCGCTGATCGACCCGCCGCCGTCCTGAAAAATCATGACATTCGCCGGCTTCTCCGGATCGTATTGAGCAGGGACATAAATCCACCAATCGCGCTCCGTGCCAGGAAAGATTTTGCTCAACCACTTCGGCTGCTGCTCAACCTTTCCGCGCGGCACACCTTCATGAACCTCCGAATCCGGGCCGTGCTTGTACTCTTCGCCGCAGCGACCGCCGAACGAAATACCCAGACCCAGAACGACCACCGCAACGCATGCCATGCGCGAACGTGGAATTCGAGAAGATTGATTCATGAACCACTCCATTTTATTTAATTGACGACCTGAAAAGGGCATTACCTATACGTCGGAAACAAGGAATTCGCAAGAATTGTTCAGAAATCGACGCTCGGTACATGTAAATAAAAATAATTAAAATTTTCTCAAACGCTTTTGCCCTGGACCGCCTTACCTCAATGACGATGGACTTTGCAGCCAAGCCCGACGCGCCCCAAGAGAGCGAAGTGAAGTGGGTCCGGGAGGCCCAGAATGGCAGCCGCGAGGCGTTCGATGCGTTAATCGAACTGCACGGTCGAAACGTCTTGCGCTATGTCCGAAGTTTCGCGCGCGATCAAGCGGAAGCAGAAGACTTTGCGCAGGAAACGCTCCTTCAAGCCTATCGTCGCTTGGAAACGTTTGAAGCCGGGACGAATTTTCGCGGCTGGTTGTTGAAGATTGCGTATCGAACGTGTTTGCATTCGAAACGCAAAAAATCAGCACCGACGCCGATTGAAACAGTCGTTCTGGCGACGATCGCTGCGAAGGAACAGATTCAGGACGACGGAGAGTTGGACGCTGCAGTTCGCAAAACTGTGGCGACGCTCCCCGAAGATCAGAGAACCGTGGTGCATCTGCGTTTTGTCGAGCAACTCAGTCACGCTGAAATCGCGCAGATCACCGAGACTGAAGTCGTCACTGTGCGTTGGAGATTGTTCCAGGCGCGTAAGACGATGCAGAAACAGTTGAGTTCCTGGGCGCCGTGCGAGCCCCAAGTGGAGGGTCGAACGAAATGACATGCGATGAGATTCGATTGACGCTTGAAAGCGACGCGCCGACGGTGGCCGAACAAACCGCTTTGCGCGACCATCTCGCGTCGTGCTCCCATTGTTCCGAGTACGCAGCATCCATTCGCAACGAAGACGCCACCTTCGCTCGGGCACTGACAACACGCACCGACGATGTCTCCTTCGAACGCGTCAAAGCTAACGTGGCGCGCGACATCAAACGCGAACACAGATCGATCTCGCGCTGGCGCATCGTTACCTTTGTCGGCAGCATCGCGGCGATGCTGGTTGTCTCCGTTCTCGCTTATAGAATTGTGTACACGCCAAAGGCTACGACTCAAATTGCGATTCAGCCGACGACGAATTCCACTCCAAATGTCTTCCAGCAGGTCGCGGAATTGCAGACAAAAATTCGCTCGACGCAATTGCTCGACGAACTCAACCAACTCCAAACCGCTCTGGACGCGCCCGAAGACAAGGATGGAAAATCAACGGCCGAAGACGCCGAATTGTACGTCGAGCGCATCTTGGCGCTGCACGGTACAAACGAACTCGCCTTTCGCGAAACGCTCCACGGAGTCGATCGCTCCGGTGTTTCCATGCGGCTGCAAAAACTGCGCGATGCCATGACCTCCGACGTGCCCAAGCCTGTCATCGCCGCTTTGAATCTCGCGATCGCCACATTCGATCAAGCTGGAAAGATCATCCAGTCGAAAGAGGTGGCGTATGCGAATTAACGCGCTCCTACTGGCGATCGGATTAATCTTCGCAAGACAAACGTTTGCCGACGACGCCGAATCGTTGTTTGCATCCGCCGAAGCGAAGTACCGACTGGGAAATTACAAAGAAGCCTTGGCCGATTACCAATCCTTTCAGCAGCAATTTCCAAAAGATTGGCGCGCGGAGCAAGCTCAATATACAGCCGCCTTCATCCTGCATAAAAAAATGAAGGACTCGTCCAAGGCAGTCGCTGCGTTCAAAGGCATGAGCGACACGAAAACCGGTACGCCGATCAGCCGCATGGCCAAATTTCACATGGCTGACGCTTACGTGAAATCCGGCGAGATTCAAAAAGCCATCGCCACATACGATGAATTGAAAACCGGACCGGAAAATGCGCGAACACGTGAAATCAATCGCGCGATCAGACTGCTCCGCAAGACGCCGCACGAAGATGTCGCCGATCCAACCGCTTGGGGGGAGAAATTGAAGGGCAAGAAGTGGAGAAAGTTGAAAAAGTTGAACAGTGAGAAGAAAACAAATTGATTGTGGTTGTGTTGACCGCAACGATACACCAACAGGAAAGGGAACGTATTCATGAACAAGTTCATTGCCCTCGCACTCGCAGCCTGCGCGTTCTGTTTCGTCGCTTCACCGACATTCGCCGGTGACAAGAAGAAGAAGGAGAGCGGCGACGACGTTTTCACGAAGTATGACGCCAACAAGAACGGCGTTCTCGACGACGACGAAAAAGCCAAGATCCGCGCTGATTTTAAAGCCGGCGACGCCGCGTTGAAGGCCTACGATACGAACAACGACGGCACGTTGGACGACAACGAACTTGCCGCCATCAAGCCGCCGGAAAAGAAGAAGAAGAAGAACAAGTAAGGATTCCTTTGTGGTGCGGGATTCCAGGCTGCAATGTTAAATTGTGCAGGCGAGACGCCCAATACTGCGTGAATTAGGCCGCACGATTTTTCGCCTTCCACTGGTTGCGTGTCGTCATGAGCACGGGAAAGGTGCCGGGACGTTGGATCACGGCGCGCGGTTCGGACTCCCGTTCCTGCGGTAATTGCAACGCTTTCGCGGGTGGCCCATGCCAGCTTTGCTGGCGTGGGTCGCGACAGCGACAAGAATTCCCACCCCGGTCGCACGGATTCAGTGAAAACGTTCGGCTTGGGTGGGAATTCTTGTTCGCTTTGCTCACCCACCCGTTCCGGGTGGGCCACCCGCGCTTTTGATGATTGGTCGTTTTAAATATGGCAATCTCTACTTAGTAAATGTTCGAGGGCGGATTGATGTTGCAAATCTTAGAAAAGCGACAGGTGGACATCGCGACAAAGTTAATGAAGTGTGTGCTTGATAAGTATCAGCACCTAGAGCTAGCGCACCCAAGATTTAGCAATAAGGAATGGCAAGAAATATCAGGCCTTCAACTACTTGACGATTATTTCAATTGTGTTGATGCGGACATTTCTGAATTATTTAAGCTGCATGATGAATACTGTGATGCCATAGTTCATGGGTGGTCTGAAACAACGCTGAGTGGAATACCTCTCGCAATTGCTTCTGAAAAGATCGATATACTGATCACGTCCTTGAGAAAGAAGTATGCATTAAGTCGGTTGTAGCAAATGCAATCACGGCTAATTCACGGCTAATTCAGGGGACAATGCCAACCGTGTTCGGCCCTGAATTTGTTGCGCCTTTTCAGACTGAGTCAGCGTATCGGGGCTTGGTATTTATTTATGTTTGAAGCGTTGCGATTATTTGAGGCAATTATTTTCGGGCGTGCGGGGGCGCGGCTTCGCTGGGTTCAAACAATGTCGCGGGTGGCCCATGCCAGCTTTGCTGGCGTGGGTCGCGACAGCGACAAGAATTCCCACCCCGGTCGCACGGATTCAGTGAAAACGTTCGGCTTGGGTGGGAATTCT
>JANXLS010000427.1 GCA_025355035.1 Planctomycetota bacterium
CTCCGTGTTGATCGCACACCGTTGCGCGCTTTTCGCGTACCACGTCGATCCGATTTCAACGCGCCGATTCACCGCGTCGATGTTCATGTACGTCGTCATGCCGACAAGTTTCGGCGCGTTGGCGTTTCGGCAATCGTACACGACAAACGGCAGCATCGAACCTTTGTCTCGCAGCTCCAGGCGTCGAGCAATTTCAGTGGACATGTTCTCCGGTCGCGGAACGCTCGTGTACCACAGGTTCCACAACTCTCCGTCGCTCGCCGCATCGATGGCCGCAACGGCGTGTTCGGGCGCGAGTGGAAGAAGCACCGCGTGCGAACCCTGCAACGTCACTTCGCCCGGCCACGCCATGGAACAATCCTCAACTTATTCCGGTTCCTTCTCGATCAACAAATAGAGCCCGCTGAATACAGTGCAGACCGTACTTCCTTCGTGGCCGATGACAGCGACCCAAAGCGGTAAGACATTGAAAAGCGAACCCATGACCAAGACAGAGATGACGCTGAAGGCGAACATCAACCCGCGTTTCACCGCCGCGCGTGAGCGTTGCGCGATCCACAATGCGTGGATCAATCCGCGCAGATCGTTCTTCATCAACACAATGTCAGCGGTGTCGAGCGCAATATCCGTCCCGGCACCGCCCATGGCAATTCCAATTTCAGCCGCAGCGAGCGCGGGCGCGTCGTTGACGCCGTCTCCCAACATGGCGACGGGACCGAATTCGCGTTCCAGTCGCGCGACTTGAGTCACTTTTTCCTCGGGCAACAATCCTGCGCGAACCTGGTCCGCACCAATTTGTTTCGCAATAGCGTTGGCCACGCCAGCGTGATCGCCTGTCAATACGACAACTTGCTTAATTCCATACCTGCGGCATATCGCCAGTACGTTCTTGGCTTCCGCGCGCGGCTTATCGGACACCGCAATCACGCCGAATTCGCCTTTCGCATCGCCGACGAGCAGCGCCGTCTGCCCCAACGCGTATGTTTCCGCCACCTTTTTAAGAACGACTTCCGGAACCTTGATCGCGTGGGATTCAAACAACGCCGGCTTGCCGATACCCGTCCAAAGTTCATTCACTTCCGCGTGAACGCCCAGGCCCGTGTGGCTCTCGAATTTTTCTGACGGCGGGACGTCGAGGCCCCGCGATTTCGCTTCCTGAAGCACGGCTTGAGCAAACAAATGTTCACTGTGTTGTTCGACAGCCGCCGTCAATTGCAGCATTCGATTTTCATCGACGCCATTGTGCGACCAGACCGATACCACACTCGGTTTGCCCTCTGTAATCGTCCCGGTTTTGTCAATCGCCAGAACAGCAATGTCAGCAAGCTTTTCCAGATGCGCTCCCGCTTTGAACAAAACACCGCTCTTGGCCGCTCGCGTGATCCCGGCAAGCGTCGCGGCTGGTGTTGCAATCACGACCGCGCACGGTGAAGCCGCCACGAGCAGCACCATCGCGTGATACAACGCCTGACCCCAATGTGACTCGCCGTTGGTGGGAGCGGGCATGTAGAAATAATGAAAGCACAGCGTTCCCGCCGAAGCAATCAACACGCCGGTCACATACGGAGCCTGCCAACGCTGGATGAATTTGTCTGTATGCCCCTTGGCGTCCTGCGCGTCGCGAACCGTGTTGACGATCTGCGCCAGTTTCGTTTCATCGCTGCGCCGCGTGACTTCGACGACGACCGATCCGCGTTGATTCTGCGTCCCGGCAAAAACGGAATCACCAATCTTTTTGTCCACTGGCATCGATTCACCGGTGATCGTCGATTGGTCGATGCTCGATTGTCCTTCAACAACCATGCCGTCAACAGCCAGACGCTCGCCGGGAAGCACACGAACTTTTTCGCCGGGCTGAATCTGATCGATTGGAACACGCTCTTCTGAACCGTTGCGGAGAACAAGAGCCGTGTCCGGGCGCAATTCGATCAACGCAGAAATCGAGCGCGCCGTGCGTTCGAGCGTGTACTTCTCCAACGCCCCCGAGAGCGAGAACAAAAACAGTAGCGTCGCTCCTTCACCCCAATCGCCAATCACTGCCGCTCCAACAGCCGCCAGAACCATCAGCAGATTCACATCCAATCGCTTCTCGCGGACGGCATCGAGCACTTCCAAAATCGGGGTCCACCCCC
>JANXLS010000461.1 GCA_025355035.1 Planctomycetota bacterium
GGAAATCTGCGCGCAGCGCTACGGACAGCAGAAGCTGTCTCGCCCGCTGTTTTGCTAATCGAT
The DNA here is from genome assembly GCA_025355035.1 of Planctomycetota bacterium. Taxonomy (GTDB): domain Bacteria; phylum Planctomycetota; class SZUA-567; order H5-PLA8; family H5-PLA8; genus JANXLS01. The sequence goes on from JANXLS010000461.1 coordinate 64, forward strand.
GAAGTCGAAAAAGCTTTCGCGCCGGGCGCTGGCGGCGACGGCGGAACTTCGGCGCGCGTCTTCGGAAGCCTGCTCGCATGGCTTCAGGACAAACAAAGCCCCGTGTTCGTTGTCGCGACGGCGAACGACATTTCAAAATTGCCGCCGGAGTTCTTGCGCAAAGGCCGCTTCGATGAAATCTTCGCCGTCGATCTTCCCGATAATGCCAGCCGCGCTGAAATCTTGGGCATTCACTTACGCCGGGCGGGGCGCGAATTTGCGAAGCAGGACATCCTGGCCACTGCCCGTTCCGCGAAAGGATTTACTGGCAGCGAACTCGAAGCCGCCGTGCAAAGCGCACTGATCGAAGCATTCAGTGACGGCTCACGTTCGCCATCGTTGAATGATCTTTCCAGCGCGTTGAAGTCCACGGTTCCACTCTCCAAAACCATGTCCGAACGCATCGACGCCATCCGCGAGTTCTGCAAGAGCGGGCGCGCCGTGCCAGCCGGTACAACGCTCGAAGACGATGCCGCCGCGCAACGCGCATCGCCGTCGGTGGAATTGTGAGGACGCGCATGACATCAAAAAAACAGAACCGAAAACCAATGCGCACTCGCCCGCAATCATACGAACCCCGCGTCGAAATCGCGCTCTACGCACTCAAGCACACCCTGAAATCCGCAAATTATTTGATGCTCTTCCTGACCGAACAACTCGGTACGGACTGGCAGGATTTGGACCATCTGCTCGTCTCGGCCCGTTCGGAACTGAAGCAAGCCGACAACTGGCTCGCGAAACAAAAACTCAGGAAGCGCTGATTTTCAATTCTCACCCGTGGAAGGAGAAAGGAAAACACAGTATGGTCCAATGGGGAAAACTGGCTGTAGTCGTCGCCGCTGCCGCCCTCGCCGCTGCATCCGAATACTTTGCGGTCGCCATCGCCAAGGTGCCGGGCAAGTAACAGTCATCGCCGGGCCGTCCTAAT